>JACDNV010000008.1 GCA_017656425.1 Candidatus Neomarinimicrobiota bacterium
CGGAGCAACTGTATGACTTTCCTTTTAGTTCCCATCTAACTGTTAAAAAAGGTTTCTTGTTTGCTGCAGAAAAAACAGTGCAAGGCCAATGTGATGACCCTGAACTGGAAGCAGCTGTTAGGAAAAGTATAACATTCGACGGAAGTCCCATACTCGTGATTATCCAGATACATGACCCTACGATAAGGTCTAACGTCATTTTGACAGTCAGCGACTCTTCCTACTACTTACTATACCGGAAGGCATTTTCGGGCAACATTACTATAAAAACAACGAGGGAACACAGGGAAATACCTAAAAGTGATAACGATTTCAGAGTTATAGACGATGGGATTTTTAAAATAAATCCCGATAATTTTTCTGATGAAGATATAGAAAACATCTTTCGGTACCTAGTGTTTAAACGGAAGACACTAGTCCTATCTCAAGAAGCAGGCAGAAAGGTCACAGGGAAAACTTCATGTTATATAGCCACATTAGCATACGGCAACATACTTAACAAAAATGTTGAGGAGTTTCGCCTGTTCCGTGATGTATTTTTAGCAAGATCTAAAGTAGGGAGGATTTTTATACCAAAGTACTACCGGTACTCTCCCATCCTCATAGACAAAGTCAAGTATAATGCTTGTATCAAAAGTACAATTAAAGCTATTCTAGACTGTGCCCTGCATTTTATAAGGTTCTTAAACAAAAAGAAGCAGTTACAGCTAAAAAGACGTTTTAACAAGGAAAATGCAAAAAGAAAACATGTGCACATTCCATAGTAAGCGGCTAGAATGCGAAAGGAATTAAAGAATCCCCAGTTAAGGCACGTTACTCTGGCTGTGTAAGTGAGCGTTCGAGTTCTATTTGTAGATATGAATCTGGACGGCTTTTTCTACTCGCTGGGATAGAGGTACCTCAGCGAGCCACTTCTGGAACTGAACGAAACTCTCATCACCTGCAGAAAAGGTAACAGTTCCCTCTTTTACTCTCACAAACTTATCAATGCCTGCTATGGGGTTTATGCAGAAGACAGCGAGGATTGTTTCCACTGTCATTTCTGATTCCGGGTGGCATCTTACCCTGTATTTTATGCCACGTTCTTTTTCCTTTTTTGAAGGGATTTCAAAAATTGTGTTTGACTTTATAAAATTGTTCTGACAGAGAGCATTCGGGAAAATGAGCACAACGGAATTATCAGGAAGGAAGTTGAAGAGATAAATATAACCGTCAGCGGATGATTTCACCGTGATTTGGAGTTCGTCCCCATCTTTCAGGAAATTTTTGTTGAGGCCTACCTCCAGCGACAGAGCAGGATTTCTTTCTCCTGACGGCTCTGCGACGTTGGCTTTAAGTTTTACCCGATAGTGGTAAATATTTTTCTCAAGTTTTTCAACTTTCGAGTACAGAATTTTTTCATCAACTATGTGACCAGTGGTGGATAGAATGGAAAATATGCTGTAAGCGGTCTGTTCTTCCACATCATTACCTTTCTCGAAGATGCGGTCATTCAGTGCAGAGGCTATCAACACCTCTGCAGGTATGGCTTTTTTAACAGCTCCTTGCCTGGCGGCGTTGAGCGTTTTTTCTCTTGCAGTTGATATTGGGACATCAGTTGTGAAGGCGAGGGTTGTATCTATATAAATCCATTTGCTCTTCTTACTCTCCTGTCCCAAAGAGCTTTTCGGGATGGTGATGAGCAAAATGATAGACAGTAAAGCAACAACGCTGATAGTTAAATTGTTTTTACATTTGCTCATGTTCTCCTCTGTCTACTTACCTGTTAATATATTTCAATCCTGAGAAAATGACAATTGATTATTAGAAGATCACTGTTTGATTCAAGAAATGGTAGACACTTTGATTGCACATTTTACAATAATCTGATATGAAAAGATCAAGAACTACTATTCTTACTAGCTCCATTATTTAAGGCTAACTCCATCACTTCCCTATATAAATCGTAATTATTTTTATTCTATTAATTTTTCTTTTCTCCATCAATAACATTAGCCTTATAAAATATATACAATGTGAATAAGCTGTAAAAAAAGGAGTGAAACAGCCAGAAGAGAGGTATAGAAATATTTATTCAATATCTAGAACAGTAGGGGGTAACAAAGGGTTTGTTCAATCTCCAGAAAAAAGTCTGAGGGAATATCCATTTTTAATTACAATAAAATGGAAGAAAGGTCTTAAAGTCCCATTTTACCTTGAAAGCAAAGCTCAGTTAAACTCCTGACTTCTTAATATATCATTTTGATGTGATAATTAAAGCTGAAAAAATAGATATTTTTTTATTTTCGGCGTTGTTAATATTATCTCCCGAGGAATTTAGATCAAAAATTTTTACTTGGTCACGGAATGTGTAAATTGATAAAAAAGAAAAGAATAATAAATCTATTTAAAACATATTGATAAAATTAGTAATAATTATTTTCCCTACATCAGTGAGTATGCTCTCAGGGTGAAACTGTAAGCCTATTATTGGGTATTTCACGTGCGCAATTCCCATTATAACGCCATCTTCAGTCCACGCGATTAGTTTCAATTGATCTGGTAATGAGTTTTTATCTATAATTAATGAATGATATCTTGTGGCTATAAAAGGTGAATCAATGCTTTTAAATATGGAATGACCATTATGATAGATTTTTGATGTCTTTCCATGAAAAACACTACCTGATTTAACTATATTAGCACCAAATGCGTATCCTATAGCTTGATGTCCAAGACAAATTCCCAGAATTGGAATTTTATCTTTGAAGTATTTTATCAATTCAACAGATATTCCAGCATTTTCTGGTCTACCTGGACCTGGAGATATTATTATACAATTTGGTTTTAATTTTTCAATCTCGCTAATGTTTATTTTGTCATTTCTGCTAACAATAACATCATTGCCCATAGAAGCTACAAGCTGGAATAAGTTATATGTGAAGGAATCATAATTATCTATCAAAAAGATTTTTTTTGTCATTATCTCCCCGTAACCTTTTATTTTTCAATATCTATATTTGTTGCAGCAAAAAGTGCAGAAAGTTTATTGATTGTCTCCTGGTATTCAAACTCCGGATCGGAATCAGCTACGATACCGGCGCCAGCCTGAATAAAGCCTCTATTTTTGTTTATAAAAATTGTTCTGATTGCTATGCAGAAATCCATGTTACCGTTAAAATCGAAGTAGCCAACAGCCCCGGCGTAGACACTTCGTCTTAAATCTTCGAGTTCATCTATTATCTCCATTGCTCTGATCTTGGGTGCGCCCGTTACTGTGCCTGCTGGGAAACATGCTGAGAATAGTGAAAAAGCATCTTCATTATCCATCAACTCTCCCTCGACTGTTGATACAATATGCATGACTTTAGAATATCTACCAATTACCATTAATTCTGTTGGCTTAACCGTACCGGGCTTGCAGACTCTGCCAAGGTCGTTTCTTCCAAGGTCAACGAGCATAATGTGTTCTGCCCTCTCTTTTTCACTATTTATGAGTTCGATTTCAAGTTTTTTATCCTCATCTGGTGTCTTCCCTCTTGGACGAGTGCCAGCGATAGGCCTTGTAATAGCCACTCTGTTGATTAATTTAACAAGTGTTTCAGGAGAGGAACCAAGTATATAATAATCACCAAATTTTTGATAATACATATAAGGTGATGGATTGGTAATTCTCATTTTTTTGTATAGAAGGTATGGATCATTTTCTATTTTAAATTCAAATCTCTGAGACAAAACCACCTGGAAGATGTCTCCTTCAAAAATATAATCCTTGGCTTTTTTAACTATGTCTAGGAAGTAATTCCTTTCCATACAGTTTGTCATGTAATTTATTATTGGTTTATCGTCTAGTCTAATGTTATTTTTTGTTGATAGAAGTTCCCTTATTTCTGAAATTCTGTATTTATCAAGGGTGTCATAGTACTGGATTAAATATAAATTTTTCTCAAAATGGTCGACTACAAAAATTTCCGAAGGAAATATGAAGAATAAATCGGGAAAACCTGTATTGTCTGGATTTTTGTCAGGTATTTCTTCGAAAAATCTGATAAAATCATACGATATGAATCCAACTACTCCTCCTGAGAATACTGGAAATGTATGATGGTGTCTCCCAGATGCGACAAGCTCCTTTATAATTTTATAGGGGTTATCTTTTATTTTAAGGATTTCATTATTTTCAATAGTTATATTCTTACCTTTACTGCAAGCGGTCAGGAATGGTCTGCCGCCTAAGATTGAGAATCGACCTGTTTCTACATTTTTATCAAGGGATTCGTATAAAAAGGAGTATTTCTCGCTTATATAAAGTCGTTCATAAATCTCTGTCGGGTTCATAAAAAGATTTAGCTTGTTAATTGATAAATTTTTTCTAGGCAGATGTATCTTGTTCATTCCAGTACTAATAAATTTGGTTTATAGAATTTTGTTTTAACTCCTTATAATCGACAATAATTCCGTTTAATTCCAGATTTCTAGCTATTTTTAAATAATGGTCAATTTCCTTTTTTGTTTCAAAATTTTCTATATCCATAAGTACAGGCAGATATGTCTTTTCTTTCATATATAATATCGCTTCAATATCAGGAATTACTCTATTATGAACTGTCAGTGTACCACTTTCACACAAGATTACATTTAAATTTCCTTCATAAATTATATATTCAACAGACAGCAGGTATTCTTCGATGGATGCTGCAGGTGCCTTTTTGACTATTACTGGTTTTCTCGTTTTTCCTAATGCCCTGAGCAGTGAAAAATTTTGCATCTGGTTTTGTTCAATTACATAGGCATCAACATACTTTGAAGCAACTACAATCGAATCTGGTGAGTTTATTGAAAATATAATGGCAACATCCTGTAGGGTGTCGATAAATTTTTTTAAAAATTCAATATCGGATGGTAAGATATATTTGTTTTTTAGGTAGATTATTTTTATTCCTTTCGATATGAATTTATTTATTGATACCTTAATTTCATTTAAATTTACATTTTCGATATTGAAGGAAATAATTGGCGTAAAAGTTAAGGCTGAAATTTCTGTATTTTTGAGTTTTATAGAATACCCTTCTGGTTTGATCTCTCTGTGTATTAGTTTATATGATTTTGTAAAGTCGTAAACCTTGCTGATAGAATCGAAGGAAATTAGTTCTACCATATCTATTTTTTTAGAATCGGGGATATGAATTACAAGAAGTTCTTCCTCTCCGCCCCTTAGTATTCTTATCTCACTGGGATTTATATTAAATTTATTAAGAAAACTCTCCTTATCAAATTTTTTACTCTTTTCAAGAAGAGCTACTATCACTGCCATTACAATGCTTCCTGGTATTGTTTTATTAAATCTTCAATATTTTCATTGTTTCTAATAGCCTCAATTATTTTTGAACCGATGATTACCCCATCGGCATATTTTTTTAATTGTGTAATATGTTCCTTTTTTGAAATGCCAAATCCAACAGCCACTGGTTTATCTACTAATTTTTTTAATTTTTGTAGAAACGAAAAAACCTCCGAGTTCAACTGGTCTCTTGCACCTGTGACACCTGTTAGTGATACACAGTAAATAAAACCGGTAGAATTTTCATTGATCAGCTTTATCCTTAGCAGGTCAGTTACAGGAGTAACCAGGTTTATAAAATTTATACCTTTTGTGTCATAATTTTTCTTAATCTGGTTAATTTCTTCTACAGGTAAGTCAGGTATGATAATACCATCGAATCCTGCTTCTTTCATATCTGTAAATATTCTATTAAGGCCGTAGGCTATTACAGGATTGTAGTATGTCATCATAACCAGGGGCATTTGAAGGTTGATTTTGCATACTTCATCGAACATTCTTGTGATTGAAGCACCATTCCTAAGAGCCATTTCTGATGCATACTGTATGGTTTTTCCATCAGCAACAGGATCGGAAAATGGAATTCCAACTTCTACAATATCTACATTTAGTTCACTGAACTTTTTTATAAGGTCAACACTTTCAGCAATAGAGGGGTAGCCGAAGGTTAGATACAGAATTAGAGCGATTCTGTTATCTTTTTCAAGCTGATTGAATTTGTCTTCTATTTTCATCTTCCATCTCCCAGAATAATGCCCAGGTCTTTATCACCTCTACCAGATAGGTTAACGACAATTATTTTGTCTCTTTCAGCTATCTTCGACAGTTTTTCTGCATATGCAAGAGCGTGTGATGGTTCCAAGGCTGGTATAATTCCTTCATACATTGTAAGATTTTTAAATGCCTGCACTGCTTCTTCATCGTATGCAACGGTGTATTCGACTCTGCCCGTATCCCTCAGGTAAGAATGCTCAGGTCCCACACCCGGATAATCAAGCCCTGCAGAAATTGAGAATGTTTCCTCAATTTGTCCATCATTGTTTTGTAAAACATAGCTGAAACTTCCATGCAAAGCTCCTGGTTTACCATAATTTAATGATGCTGCATTTTTATTTTTATTCATTATACTCCCACCTGCCTCAACCCCAATGAGTTTTACTGATGTATTCTCAATAAAGTGGTAGAATATACCAATTGCATTGCTTCCTCCACCAACACACGCTACGATATAATCAGGTAGACATCCCTCTAGTTCTAATATTTGTTGCTTTGTTTCTTTGCCAATTACAGATTGGAATGTCCTTACTATTACCGGATATGGATGTGGACCAACTACAGAGCCAAGGAGATAATAGGTATCTCTAACATTTGTAACCCAATACCTTATTGCCTCATTGATTGCATCTTTTAATGTACCTGTACCTTTATCTATTGGAACTACCTTAGCCCCAAGAAGCTCCATTCTCTGGACATTGATCCTCTGCCTTAATGTATCCTTAAGCCCCATGAATACAATACATTCCATTCCAAATAATGCACAGGCAGTTGCTGTTGCAACACCATGCTGTCCTGCACCTGTTTCGGCGATTATCTTCTTCTTCCCCATTTTTTTTGCGAGGAGTATCTGTCCGATCGTATTATTTATCTTGTGTGCTCCTGTGTGTAAAAGATCTTCCCTCTTAAGGTATATTTTGGCATTACCAACATTTTTTGAATATCTTTCTGCGTAATAAAGAGGAGTTGGTCTGCCAGCATAATGTTTCAAATAGTAATCTAATTCCTCCCAGAAGAATTCATCATCGCAAATGTCTTTGAATGCTTCCTCGAGTTCTTTTAAAGCGGGTATAAGTGTTTCGGGTACATACTGACCTCCGAACTTTCCGAAATACCCCCTTTCATCAGGAAGTTTATTCATACCTATATCCTTTCACATTTTGTATAAAATTCTTTACCAGCTTTTCATCCTTTTTCCCGGGTTTAGATTCAACTCCGGATGAAACATCGACCGCATAGGGTTTATATATTTTCAGTAATTCAACGACGTTTTCTGGATTTAATCCACCAGCAATTATATAGTCTCCTTCAATATTTTTTAACATTTCCCATTTAAATTTTATCCCACTGCCAGTGCCAGGATCAAGAAGTATCATGCTGGCTGAATTATATTTTTTTGCAAATTCCTTTATATCATCCGGGCTAGTTTCATTAGTAATTTTTAATCTCTTTATGTAGCGTTTATTGAATGACTCACACAGTTCCGGTGTTTCTTCTCCATGAAATTGAAGAATATCTACGGGCACTTTCTTCAATAATTTTTCTATGAAGTTATAAGAATTATCCATGAGTACAGCAACTGTGATGACAAATGGTGGTATAGAGCTTATAATTTCTCTGGCAGTATCGATGGAAACTTTTCTTTTTGATTCAGCAAAAATTAACCCAATGGCATCAGCTCCATATTTTGCAGCTATTAAGGCATCTCCAGTGTTTGTAATACCACAGATTTTCACCCTTATCATGGGTCAGTACTCCAGTAGGTTTTTTAAAAATTCTTGTTTATTTGTTGATTTCATTAAAGATGTGCCAATAAGTATTGCATCAAACCCAGCCTCAGTCAGTAGTTTAACATGGACTTTTGACTTTATCCCACTCTCGCTGATTTTTATTATATCATCTGGAATTAGCTCTATCAGCCTTAGTGAATTCTCTAAATCCACTTTAAAAGTTTTAAGGTTTCTATTGTTTATACCAACAATGTACGCTCCACAGTCCAGAGCAATTTCAAGTTCTGATCTATCATGTACCTCCACTACCGGATCAATCGAAAGGTTTCTTGAAATTTTTATATAATTTTTCAACTGTTTTTTTGATAGAATTGATGTGATCAAAAGCATCGCATCTGCTCCTGCATAGCATGATTCATAAATTTGATATTCGTCGATTATAAAATCTTTCCTTAAGACAGGTACACCAGAAATATTATCTTTTATCTGTTTTAAATGTTTAATAGAACCTCCAAAATACTTTTCATCAGTAAGTACCGAAATGCAGCTTGCTCCCCCTTTCACATAGTCTTTAGCAATTTTAACTGGGTCAAAATCTTCTGCTATTATCCCAAATGAAGGAGATTTCCTTTTTACTTCTGCTATAATTTTAATTTTATCCCTTTCCCTTAATTTTTTATAGAATCTCCCTTTACTATAATTATCTGCTCTGATAGGCTTTAATGGGTTTTCGCGCTTTAAATGTTCCACTTCATGCCTTTTTTTCTGTACTATTTCATCAAGTATGTTCAAGCCTCACCTCTTGTAAAACGAATTAGTTCATTTAGTTTTTCCATTGCCCTGCCTGAATCAATAGATTCTTCTGCCATGGTGATTCCATCCTCTATTGATCCTGCTTTGCCTGCCACGTAGAAACCTGCAGCGGCGTTAAGGACAATGGCATCTCTGTATGGACCCATTTCACCTTTTAATAACCTCAATGTGATCTCCGCATTTTCCTTTGCATCACCACCTTTTATGGATTCAATAGGATGTCTGGAAATACCAAAATCTTCTGGAGTGATTTCATAGCTTTTTACTTCATTGTCTCTAAGTTCATAAATGATGGTGCTATTGGAGATGGATATTTCATCTACGCCATCTTTGCCGTAAACAACAAGGCAATGCTTGTGTCCCATCTTTTTAAACACTTCGATGACTTTTTGTATAAGATCTTCCGAGAAAACCCCCATCAATTGTCTTTTGACATTTACAGGATTTGCCAGTGGTCCAATAACATTGAAAAGCGTTTTGAATTTTAGCTCTCTTCTTGGATTCATTACATTTTTCATTGCGGTGTGAAAAACAGGTGCAAACAGGAAACCGATTCCAATCTCTGTAATTGCCTGAACAGCTTTCATTGGGGGTATACTTATATCGACACCGAGTTCAGCCAGTAGGTCTGCACTACCACATTTACTTGTAATTGACCTGTTGCCGTGTTTAGCTACCCTCACACCTCCACCGGCGAGAACGATAGAAGCTACTGTGCTGATATTAAAGGTGCCTTTTTTATCGCCACCGGTACCACATGTATCTATCAAATCATAACAATCCAGATGAAATTCACTCACTTTATCCTTGAGAGATTTTGCAAATCCATATAATATCTCCGGAGTTTCTCCCTTTAATTTAATTGCAGTTAGTATGGCACCAATCTGCGCTTCCGTCATCTCTCCATTCATCATTTTATTCGCTAACAAATATGCTTCTTCCTCATCAATCGGTGACGGGTCCTCTACAAATCTTATCAATAATTGTTCAACTTCCATTTTTTAACCCTCCTATTTAAAAACAAAAAAGCCGTGGTAGTTATCCACTATCCACGGCTCCCAAAAAGGAAATTGATAGAGCCTACGGATAGTGGACAAATCCTCTCTGCCACCACCACCATTTTAATAGATAACCAAATTCTATTTTTAATTTAAACTTGCTACTCACACTCATGGCAATCAATAATATATAATAATTTAATTAAGTGCAATAAATAATTAATCATTTTATATAATTAAATTTATAGTTATAGTGTTGAAATTAAAGTTAAATTTTATTATAGAATAAAGTGAATTAAATTAAGAATGCTAATGTTTTCCTTGTATTGAAGGCGTTATTTTATTACCATCGTGTCGGACTTTTATTTTGTGCTGTTTTCTGAAGAGTAAAAATTAAAATTATTAGGTCAAAATGAAAGATAAATTAAAGAATAAAGATAGTGTACGTTTAAATAATAGTTACTTAGCTAAAGGCTTAGAGGGAGTTGTAGTAAAAGAGACTACTATATCTATGGTTGATGGTGTTAACGGGGTTTTAATATATCGTGGCTATGATGTCAAGGAGCTGGCAGAATATTCAAATTTTGAAGAAGTAGCTTTTCTTATTTATAATGGATACCTGCCTACATTTAAAGAGTTAACTATTTTTCAGAAAAAACTCAGAGAGTATAAATACCTTGATAAAAAATATATTGATTTTCTTCAAATTATTTCGGAAGCCCATGACTATATGGATATTCTAAAAATTGCAGTTGCATACATAGGTGCTTTGGAAAATGAAAAAGATGATATTTTTAATATATCCTGTAGACTTGTATCAATAATGCCAATGATTTTATCCTATTCTTATAGAATAAAAAATAAATTACCAATTATTGAGCCGTCTGATAAGTTGACTCATATAGAAAACTTTTATTATATGTTTCATGGCAAGTTGCCTGAAGATGATATAAAGAAAGCTCTTGATATATCAATGATTTTACATGCAGAGCAGGGTATAAATGCTTCGACATTTTCTGCTTTAGTAATTTCTTCCAGCATGACTGATATTTATTCTGCTATCTCTGGAGCAATTGGTTGCCTCAAAGGATATCTTCATGGTGGTGCAAACAGAAAAGTATTGGATATGCTTGATGAGGTTGGCTCAGTGGAAAATGTTTCAGAATATGTTGAAAATTGCATAAAAAATAAAAAAAGGGTAATGGGATTTGGACACAGAATATATAAGACCTATGATCCACGTTCTATAGTCTTAAAAAAAATTGCTACTAATTTATCTAAGAAATATAGTTCCAAGTACCTTGATATTGCGATTAAAATGGAAGAGGAGGTTGTGAAACGACTGGGTCCTAAAAAGATTTTCCCAAATGTTGATTTTTATTCTGGCATAGTATATGATATGCTCGGATTCCCCAGTGAGGTTTTTACTCCGCTGTTTGCTGTGGCAAGGATTGTAGGATGGACAGCTCATATTATGGAATACAGAAAAGATAACAGAATATTTAGGCCCGTTGCCAAGTACACAGGACCTGAGAATCTGAAATATGTTCCAATTGAGGAGAGAGGATAATGGGAAAGAATGTAGTTGAAAAAATTATTTCCAGAAATATTGGTAAGGATGTAAATCCTGGAGAGATAGTCCTTGTAAAATCCGATATTGCCTTTGTGCAGGATGGTACAGGACCACTTATGATCAACGAGTTTCACAATATGGGTTTTAGAGAAATAAAAGCGCCAAAGACTTTTCTTTTTTGTGATCATGCATTTCCAAGCCCGAGAATGGAGTTATCAAATACTCAAAAGAAGATGTTTGAGTTTGCAAATAAATATAATTCAAAAATTTTTTACGCATGCGAAGGTATAAGCCACCAGATTGTTTTTGAAGAATATGCTATTCCAGGAAATATAATTATTGGTGCAGATTCCCATACTTGTAGTTTGGGTTGTCTTGGATGTCTTGCTACGGGAATGGGCTCAACGGATGCTGCGATAGCCTTTGGACTTGGGAAAGTCTGGTTAAAAGTGCCTGAAACGATTAAAGTTATTCTTAATGGCAAGTTACAAAAGGGAGTAACTGCTAAAGATGTTATCCTTTCTTTAATAGGAAAAATAGGGGCGGATGGTGCAATATATAAAACTTTGGAATTTTTAGGTAGCTTCGTAAGAAGTAGTACAATGGATGATAGGTTCACATTGTGCAATATGGCAGTAGAATGTGGAGCAAAAACCGGGATCGTGCCGCCGGATGATATAACTTTAGAATTTTTAAAAGAAAGGGGAAGAGAAGTAGATATAGGCTGGCTTACACCTGATGAGGATGCTGACTATTGTGAAGTTGTCGAAGTGGATGTTTCAGAGATTGAGCCTGTTGTCGCATATCCTCATCGTGTTGATAATATTAAAAAGGTAAAGGAATTTGAGAATGTAAAGGTTGACCAGGTCTTCATTGGTACCTGCACAAATGGCAGGCTAAGTGATCTGAGAATTGCCGCTGATGTTATTAAAAAGGGGAAAAAGGCTCCTTGGGTAAAATTTATTGTTGTTCCAGCTTCTAAATCAATTTACAAGCAATCTGTGAAAGAAGGGTTGATTGACGTGTTTATTGATTTTGGTGGAATTGTTTTACCACCAGGATGTGGTCCCTGCGTGGGGACACATGAGGGAGTATTAGCGGATGGGGAGGTAGCCTTATCAACTCAAAATAGAAACTTTAGGGGTCGAATGGGTAATCCGAATTCAGAAATATATCTATCATCACCGTTAACGGCTGCTGCAAGCGCTATAACAGGGTATATAACCGACCCGAGGGAGTTTATATAAATTCTTTAGGAGATTATAACATGAAGATAAGGGGTAGAGTTTGGAAATTTGGTGATTCCATATCAACTGATGACATTACTCCAGGTAGATTTTTTCACTTGCGTTCAAATTTATCCGAATTGTCAAAGCATACATTAGAGGATGTTCGAGAAGAGTTTGCTAAGAACGTAAAACAGGGCGATATTGTAGTCGGTGGCATGAATTTTGGCCTCGGCTCATCTCGAGAGCATGCCGCCCGTGTATTCAAAGTACTCGGAGTATCCTGTATTATTGCCAAATGTTTTTCGAGGATTTTCTTCAGGAATTGTATAAACATTGGTTTGCCCGTCATTGAGTTGAAAGAAGCTGATGAAGTAACGGATGGTAATATACTTGATGTTGATCTTGAGAATGGGATCTTGAAAAATGAAACAACAGGCAAAGTTTATAACTTTCCAAAACTACCATCGTTTGTTTTAAAAATTATTAATACCGGCGGCATTGAGGAAATGATAAAAGGGTATGGGGATATAGAGGTATAATTAATTAAATATTTGATTGCAGGTGGTGAATAAAATTTCTATTTCACTATCGAACAAATCCTCATTCTCTCAAAACTACTTAAATCATTCTATTATCATGTATAACAATAAAATGGATTAAATAGATAGTATTACTTCTTAATAGTTTTTCTCCACCCAATTAAATATCCTTTCCTCTGATATTCCCAGACTACCTGTCTGACAGTGGAGTTCTGCTGCCTCTTTTTCGGTAAATAATAGATAATCTTTTGGGCATTTGAGCTTTTCATATAAAAGTTTTGCCTGACTGAATTCATCCTTTTCGCTATCTACGACCAAAAATTTGCACTTTATTTTATCGACAACATCTTCATTGGTATATTTTTTCAATTCAATAATAAGGTCATAAGGGTTGTCAACGCCATGTTTCCACATGGTATCCGCTATGCCCCATTTTATCAAAGGTATTTTTTCAGCTACCTGGCTTATTAATCTGTTGAAATATTCTCTCCCCTTCTCAAGTTGTGTTTCAAAATCAGATATCATTTGATTTAAGTAACCTATTATTATATCACTCCATCTGTAAACACCCGGATTGGCAATACAAAAGCTAATTCTTTTTTCAAATGCAACTGCTCTCGGTGTCAGTGACCCGCCCATACTTATACCCATAAGTCCGATTCTTTTTCTGTCCACAAATTTGAGATTACTTACAAAATCTACGACAGGAGTTATTACTTTTTCCCAGTCCGGTCTAAAAGGCAATCCAAGGATTCTTAAGCCTTTACCAATCCCAGGTCCGTCAAAAATTAAACAGTGCATTCCTCTTTTATTGGCTGCTTCGCCGATATATTTACATTGCTCTGCCCAGCCGTCTCTTCCCTGATGAACAATCAGTATTGGTGCTTTACCTTTTACATTTGCTTTAAAAAGATAACCTGGGAGATTTTTTCCCTCATAAGGGATATTTACTACTTCAATAGGTAATTTAAGAAGCTTAATCCCACTTTTGTAATTATTGAAACTTCTTATAGCAATCTTTTTTATTTTTTTGTCATAAGGATTCGGATATCTATGGAGTGCAGCGATAAAGTAATTTGACGAACGCAGATAACACTCGCCTGCACTGATATTGTGACCATTGGATTCAAATTCTTTTGCTAGGTTTTCAAGCCTTTCTGAAGTTTTCATCCATTCCTCAGCCCATGAGTAGGGATTTGACATATCAACTTTTGAGACAGTTTGCAATACTTCTCCAACATCAGCAAGCTTTTGCCAGCTATGATTCAGATAATATAAAAAGACCTGATCTAGAATAGGATCAATAAAACCAAATTCATACCAGTGTTTTTCTCTTTTTTGATTTTTAAAAAAGTTGACAGAATCACTGTTCATGTTCACACCATTGTTCAACAATAATACACCGCTTAATAAACCAAGAGATTTCAATAATTCTCTTCTTGTAATTTTTTCCTTCATCTTTGCCTCCTTATTTAAAGTCCCGGCAGGAATATAAACAGAATGTAGTCATTCCGTCGTCTTTCCCAATTGGGAAGAACCTTCTTTGTATGATGGTATAATTTTTCTGTAATGTATCTAAGCTTGCTTTCTATCTAAAATTTAAACTATTTCAAATTCATCGAGATAATTAGGGATGATAGTTTCCCAGCCAAACATTGCATTAATTCTGCTTGCAAGTGCCTTAGATTGGTCTGGCTCTCCGTGGATTATAAAAACTTTTTTAGGTGGATTGTAAAAATTAGATAGCCATGCAAGTATTTCATTGTAATCTGCATGGGCAGAAAATCCTGTTATATTTTCAACTTTTGCGCGAACAGGTATATGTTTTCCATGTATTTTTACCGTTTCTGCCCTATCGAGTATCAATCTTCCCCTGGTTCCTTCCGCTTGGTATCCTATGAATAGAACGGTATTCTTTTCATCAGGAAGTAATCTTTCGAGGTGATGCAGGATTCTTCCACCGGTAACCATACCGCTTGCAGAAATTATAATGGCATTTGATTTAAGTTTATTAAGGGATACTGATTGTTCTCTTGTTTTCATAAAATGAAGATTACTAGTCTGAAATATATCTTCACCCCCTATCTCAAGAACTTTGGATTCGAGATCATAATCTTCAAAATGTTTTCTAAAAATGTTTGTAGCTTCTATTGCCATGGGACTATCTATGTATACAGGGAGCAAAGGGATTTTTCCCTCTTTCTCAAGTTCTCTGATGTAAAAGAGTAGCGTCTGGGTTCTGCCGACAGCGAAGGACGGTACAACGAGGATTCCACCTCTATCCGCACTTTGATTTATGACTTCTGCCAACCTTTCCTTTATATTATTTCGCTCATGTAGTCTATTTCCGTAGGTAGATTCTATTATAAGGTAATCTGTTCCAAATACTGTATGTGGGTCTCTTAGGATTGGTTGTCCCGGTCTCCCAAGGTCTCCTGTAAATAGGATTCTTCTTTCATTGCCTTTTATCTTTACCCTTATGTCAGCGAACGCAGACCCAAGGATATGTCCTGCATCTCTAAAGGTAACGTCAATATTGTCAGCTAGCTTTATTGTTTTGCCATAAGGTAGTGGATTAAATAAGCCTATAGCTTTTTGTGCATCTTCTGAGGTATAAAGAGGCAATGCTGGAGTGTGTTTTGAAAACTTTTTGAAATTCGCATATTCGGCATCTTCCTCCTGTAGATGAGCAGAATCCAATAGCATTATTCTGCATAGATCAGTAGTTGTTGAGGTTGCGATTATCTCTTTTCTAAAACCATATTTTACTAATCTTGGAATATATCCGGAATGGTCTATATGAGCGTGTGTCAGGATGATTTTATCTATTGTGTTTACATCAATTGGAAAATCTTCCCAGTTCATCAGTCTTAATTTTTTTAAGCCCTGAAACATACCGCAATCAATTAAAAATCTGGAATTGTCTACTTCTAAGAGTGTTTTGGAGCCTGTTACAGTTCCGGTAGCTCCCATGAATTTTAATTTTACCATTTATTTCCCCTTATATTCGTATTTTATAAATCCCGGTTGAAATTGAGCATTCCATTTATCAATTGCATTTTTAAGATTGGTTAGAAAACCTCTATGATGAGAAGATAAATTCTTGATTAATTCTCTTACCCATATTCTCTGGCTTTTTTCTCCATAGTTACAGTTAAAATTATTTATCTGGATATTATTTTCTTTAGCATAACTTGTTATCCATTTTTTCTTTACTATAATCAAAGGTCTTATAATATTGACAGTTTTATTAAACATATATTCCTGAATTGAAAGTGATAATAGATTCCCATGATATATAAGATTTAATAGTCCAGTTTCAATATAATCATCTTCATTATGCCCCACTGCAAGTGCATTAAATTTGTTTTGATAATAATAAGTGATCAGACGTTTTCTTCTTTCTTTTGAGCATGTATAGCAACCAACTTCATATCCCTCTCGTATTTTTCCATCCAGTATAGTGAAGGGTACGTCCCATTCTTCTAAATATTTTTTGGTTTTTTCTATAATTGTGTCATCAAGCCTCGTCTCAGGTATTCTAACATGTGCTGCTTCAATGTATATATTATATCGTGATGAGTTACGAAGTCTTTTAAATAGGTGTGTTAAAACGAGGCTGTCGATTCCACCGGATACTGCAATGAGAATTCTATTGTTGTGACTTATTAATTTGTATTTATAAATAGAACGGCTGAAGAATGAATACAAAGTAGCCATTATTATTGTCTTAGTTTAAAAGTCATAATATCACCGTCCTGAACAATGTAGTCTTTTCCCTCTATTTTGATTTGCCCCGCTTCTCTTAGCTTTGACTCCGATTTTACTTTCTCGAATAAAGACCAATGCCTAACCTCAGCTTTGATAAATCTTTCTTCAAAACTTGAGTGAATAATACCAGCTGCTTTAACAGCGGTGGTACCTCGATTGATAGTCCACGCTTGGCAAATATTTGATTCTATTGTGTAGAAAGTTATGAGTTCAAGGATCGAGTATCCTGCTCTGATAAGTTCGTTTATACCAGGTTCTTTCAGGTTCCATTCTTTTAAAAAGTATTTTTTCTCTTCATCCGATAATCTTGAAAGCTCATACTCCAATTTAGCGGATAGTGTTAAAAATATATTGCCGGTTGAAAGTGTAAATTCTTTGAATTTTTTTGTTATTTCTGATTCCGTTCTTGATACTATTTCATCTTCACTTACATTTCCAACTACTATAACAGGTTTGGTAGTTAATAAACCCAATTCTTTTATAAACGGAATCTCTTCAGGGCTTGCATGGTACGTCTTTGCAAGTTTACCCTGATTTAGTAGAGAGAGTAGTTTCTCGAGAATTTCAAGCTGTTTTTTTGTTTTTTGGTCACCCGCTTTTGCTCTGTGTGATATCTTGTTTATCCTGTTTTGCACTACTTCGATATCTCGTAGAATAATTTCTGTCTCGACAATTTCGTAATCCCTTTGAGGATCAAGTATAGAATCGATATGGGAAATACTGTTATCCTGAAAACATCGTACTACATGTATAATCGCATCCACACTTTGTATATGGCTTAAGAATTGGTTACCAAGCCCCTCCCCTTTTGAAGCACCTTTGACAAGCCCTGCTATATCTACAAATTGTAGGGTTGTTGGGATTACTTTTTGAGGTTTATAAACCTGCTTTAATATTTCTAACCGCATATCAGGTAATGGAACAATTCCAATGTGCGGCTCTATTGTGCAAAAAGGGTATTTTTCCATTGGTACCGAAGAGTTTGTGAGAGCATTAAAAAGTGTTGATTTACCAACATTGGGTAGTCCGATTATTCCACATTTGAATCCCATAATAATACTCTTTTTACTCCAAGATAAAAATATTTATTTTATTTTTTTTCTCATAGATATTTTTAAAAATTAGTCTTGTTTAACATTTTTAGACCATTTGCAATTCTAAATTATTTAGGTTTTTAAAGTTTAAAAGCATGTCTAAGTTTTAATGATGAAAACAGTGAAAAATCTGAGCATATTTCTTTTATTAATCATTATCCTTGCTCCTCTTATAGCAAAAGATAGTGTATTTGTGAGTATTGCTTTTGTTGGCGATATAATGGTTAGTGAATCGCCACCTGATAGTGGCAAGTGTTTATTGGCTGAAGCTAAACCGATACTTGAGAAAGCTGATATAACCATAGGGAATCTTGAAGGTGTTCTATGTGATAGTTGTCATCCAAGATACAAAGGTAAGAATGCCTTCAATTTCCGTATGCCAGAGTATTTTGCAGATGTTTTGAGATGGGCTGGTTTTGATGTTATGCATATCGGGAATAATCACATAAGAGATTTTGGAGATGATGGACTAAGAAAGACAAAAAGGATTTTGACTCGGTCAGAGCTAAAATATATTGGATTGCGGGGGGATGTTGTAAATTTTAGAATAAAAAGCGTAAATGTTTCTATTGTGGGCTTCAGTGTTTATAAGGATATGTATAGTCTTCTGGACAGTAACGAGACAGTAAACGTGATAAGAAAATTGAGTAAGGATTTTGATATTTTAATTGTGTCCTTTCATGGGGGGAGAGAAGGTAAAGATGCATATCTTGTCCCTGATAGTATGGAGTATTTTTTCGGTGAGCCGAGGGGGAATCTGATAAAATTTTCCAGATGGTGTATTGATAACGGAGCGGATCTTGTTGTGGGACATGGTCCTCATACCCCCAGAAAGGTTGAGCTATATAAGAACCGTCTGATCGCATATAGTCTTGGGAATTTTTGTACATGGAAACGGATTAAGCTCAATGACAATTTGGGATACGCCCCTCTTTTATGGGTTGAGCTTGGCGAAGATGGAAGGTTTATATCGGGTAAAATATATTCGTATGTCCAGTATCCGCCTGGTGGGGTTCGTGTTGACCCGGAAAATAGAGCCTACAGATTCATGATTGATCTATCTGGTGAGGAATTTCTAAAATGTGGAGAGTTCAATTATTAATTAGTTATATTCATAATTTTTTATAATTTTCACCTGTTATGAATAATCTGTTTGATGTAATTTTAATCGGTGCAGGTCCAGCAAATCTTTTCGCTGCTGATGTTCTTGCTGAGGAAAATCTGACTGTACTTGTTATTGAAAAAGGGGATACCCCTGATAAGAGGAAGAATGTGAGTTATGGCGTCGGTGGGGCTGGAGTATTTTCAGACGGAAAATTAAACCTTACTCATAGGATAGGTGGAGACCCTTCGAGTTTTGGTCGATCAGCTGATGAAGTAGAGGAGATAATAAATAAGATCGACTCCACTTTTACAGAACTTGGTGTGGAAGGAGGTTATTCAAAGACAGATGGACAGAAGCTTAACGAACTTTTAAAGAAATCATCTGCTGCCGGGGTAGAGTTTATTTATTCCAAGCAGAGACATATAGGGACTGATAGGCTGAATATTGTAGCTAAAAATTTTTATGATAAGCTTTTATCAAAGGGTATAGAGTTTTCAGTCAATAGCGAAGTCATAGATATTAAGAAAGTGGATGGTTTGTTTAATGTTATATGTAAAGATGGAAGCTATAAAGCAAAAGCTCTAATTGCAGCACCGGGCAGAGCAGGAGCTTACTGGTTAAGAGAGGTCGCCAGAAAGCTTGGAGTTAGGACGGTCTATGGTCCTATAGATGTAGGCATAAGGGTTGAATTCCCAGCTATTATTTATGCCGAGATTGCCGAGGTTATGTATGATGCGAAATTTCGATTTTATACTAAATCATACGATGATCTGGTTAGAACCTTTTGTACGAACCCCAATGGTTATATAGTAAAAGAGGAGTATGATGAATTTGTACTCGTCAATGGACATGCGAAATGGGGTTCGAAAACTGATAATACAAATTTTGCATTGCTATCAAGAGTGGTATTAACTGATCCTGTGGAAGATACAACAAAATATGGGAGAGATATTGCCAGACTTGCAACTACTATTGGTGGAGGTAGACCAATTATACAACGTTTGACGGACTTCATATCTAGAAGGCGTTCGACGCCTGGGAGGCTTTCAAAGTCTACTATAACTCCGACTCTTCTTGATGCAACCCCCGGTGATATAGCAATGGCTTTTCCCCATAGAATAGTGAAAAATTTAATCGAGGGTCTGGAGCTACTTGATAAAGTAATATATGGTTTGAATTCCAGTAATACTCTATTATATGCTCCAGAGATTAAATTTTATGATACAAGGTATATTGTTAATAAATTTATGGAAACGAATTTGAAAAACTTTTTCGTGGCGGGAGATGCCAGTGGGCACAGCAGAGGAATAGTTTATTCGGCAGTCACAGGTATCTTTGCTGCAAAAGGCGTATTAAGGAATCTTTCTAAGAGATAGATAAAGATAAATGGCTATGCAATAGTTTATGATTTGATACTTTTGGGACTTATGAGTATTCTTTACAAAAAAAGAATTTTTATTATATAACACATAGGAGGCTATGAATAAAGAAAAATATTTCACACAAGTTCAGCAGGAGATCTGTTCGTTACTTGAAAAAAATCTTTGTGTAAATGATGCTCGTAAGAGAATATGTGAAATTTTACGTAAAATTCCTGGATATGACTGGGTTGGTTTTTACATTGCTGATAATGAAAAGCAGATTTTAATTCTGGATCAGTTTGTGGGAGAACAGACTGAACATGTGAAAATTCCGTTCGGCAAAGGTATATGTGGTCAATCGGCAATAAGTAGTAAAAGTCTTGTAGTTAAAGATGTATCCAAAGAAGATAATTATATCGCTTGTAGTTATGATGTAAAATCGGAAATAGTGATACCTATTTTCAAGGATGGAGTGTTTGTTGCACAGCTTGATATAGATTCTCACAATTCAGGAAATTTTGATAATGTTGATAAGGAATATTTAGAGAAAATTTGTGATAAAATTTCCTGTTTGTTCTAACGGAACTTTGCATAAATTTATATGTAGACATAGGTGATTTTTTTAATAATTTGAGTTATTTATGAGAAAAATACTTAAGCGATCATCATTAATAGCCATAATTTCCCTTTTTGTAATCTTTTTAATCATCTACGGACATAGGATAATTGCATCTGTTAATGATCTACGATTAAAGCTGGATGTCTTTAATGATATATTGAGAATTATTAACGATCAGTATGTTGAAAAACCTGACTGGGATGAGCTGATGGAGGGGGCATTCAGGGGTATGTTGGAACGACTTGATCCACATTCTGTTTATATTTCAGCTGAGGAACTGAAGGATATACAGGAGCAATTTGAGGGTAAGTTTGAGGGAATAGGTATAGAGTATGATATACTTGATGGTTATATAACAGTGATAGCTCCAATTGCTGGTAGTCCGTCAGATAAGGCAGGGTTGCAACCAGGTGATAAGATAATTAAGATTAATGGAGAGTCTGCATATGGGATCACACGGGAGGATGTTTATAAGAAATTAAGGGGACCAAAGGGTACAAAAGTCACAATTACAATTAGAAGAAAGGGGAGTGAAGATTTTGATGTAGTAATTATAAGAGATGAGATACCGATTTATAGTGTGCCTGCATATTTTATGGTCGATGATTCAACAGGTTATATAATGATTACAAGATTTAGTAGTACCACTTCTGATGAACTCGAAAAGGCGTTGCAAGAGTTAGAGAAGAAAGGAATGAAACGGTTATTGCTGGATCTAAGAAATAATGGTGGTGGACTGCTAGATCAGGCGATAAAAGTAGCTGATAAGTTTATACCCGGTAGGGAAGTAATTGTATACACAAAGGGCAGGATTGAGAGCGCAAATCAGGTTTTTTATACAATGGATGATGATCATCACCCTCTTTTTCCTTTGATTGTTTTGATAAATAGAGGCTCTGCAAGTGCAAGTGAAATTGTCGCCGGTGCTGTCCAGGATCTTGATAGGGGGTTGATAGTTGGTGAGGTGAGCTTTGGTAAGGGACTAGTTCAGAGACAATATCCAATGAAGGATGGCTCTGCTGTGAGAATAACTGTAGCGAAGTATTACACACCAAGTGGTAGGCTTATTCAAAGACCTTATGAAAACGGAACTATAGATTATTTTAGATCACTTGCCGATGAGAACAGGGATTCCATAATGACTGAAAAAGCAACTGAAGAGTTGCCAAAATATTTAACAAAACATGGAAGAGTAGTTTATGGAGGTGGTGGAATAATTCCCGATTATCATATAAAATATAAAGTGGAGCTTAATAGTGAAACTATTAGGCTTGTTAGGTCACCAGAAAGATTTATTTTTGAATATGCAAATAGTCTAGTGAAGCAGGATAAATTCAAGTCTATAGATGAGATGTCTTTTTTTTATGAGCATGTGATTGATGATTCTCTTTATTTGGAGTTTAAAGATTTTGTAATGGGTGAAGACTCAACGTTTAATTTCGACAAAATCGATAAGGATAAAGAATATTTAAAGACCCTAATAAAAGCTGAAATTGCAAAAGAAATGTGGGGTTATAATAGCTATTATAAGGTTTTGAGGATAAGTGATAATCAGGTTATGGAATCAATCACTTATTTCCAGGAAGCAAAAGAAATGATATTGCGATATAAATAATTTTTTAGTAATGTTTATTGTATTGACTTTTAGGGATTATTAAATTAAAATTGCCTTGCTATTTAAAGAAATAAAATTTTTGAAAATATGGAGGAAGGAGAGACATGCTTATTGAATTATTCGTAAAAGGCGGTATCTTTATGTGGCCAATATTGATCCTGTTTATATTTGGCCTGGCAATAGTGTTCGAAAGAGTATATACTTTGACAAAAGCATCGGTAGGTACAAAGAGGTTTTTAACAAGAGTTAAGGCAGCTTTAGAAGAAGGTGGTATTAATGCTGCTTTAAAGGTATGTGAAGAGACTCCTGGTCCGATAGCTGAGATTTTCCATGCAGGTTTATCCAGAGCAGATGAGGGTAGTGAAGCTGTTGAGAAAGCTATAGAAAGCGCAGGTTCCATTGAGATGGCATTTCTTGAAAGAGGTATGATATGGCTTGCTACCGTTGTTACATTAGCACCAATGTTAGGGTTTACAGGGACAGTTTCTGGTATGGTTAGAGCATTTAGTGATATAGAAAAAGCGAATGATATTTCCCCATCGATTGTTGCTGGTGGTATTTCAGAAGCTCTATTAACCACTCTATTTGGACTTGTGGTAGCGATTATTATACAATTTTTCCATAATCTTTTTGTATCCCAAGTCGATAAAATCATCATTGATATGGAAGAAAGTTCAATTAGTTTAGTTGAAACCATATCTAAACTGCAAAAAAAGAAAGAGTAAAAAATGGCTTTAATAAAGAAAAAGCCAAGAAAGAGTGAAATACCCACTGCATCCTTGGCTGATATTGCATTTCTAATTTTGATTTTTTTTCTTGTTTCCACAACTATAGATATGGATAAAGGTCTTGGGTTGGTTTTACCTGCGAAAGGACAGGAAATAAAAGTAAGGTCCGAGAATATTTGCAATTTATTAATAGATGCACAGGGGAATATTTTGCTGGATAAGAAGGAAATAGATATAAAGGATATTAAACCAAAAGTGGAGTCAATGTTAGCCAAAAATCCAAAGCTAATAATTTCAGTAAAATCTCACCCAAGAACTGATTACCAAGTTTATATTTCAGTAATTGATCAACTTAAGCAGGCAAAAGCAACAAGGATTTCTATAGCCGAATAAGAGGTAACCTATGCGATTTAAAGCAAAACATAAAGCGGAGACCGAGATACCAACAGCGTCTCTCCCTGATATCATTTTTATGTTGTTACTGTTTTTTATGGTCTCATCGGTTCTACGTCAATACGAGGGATTAAATGTTGTATTACCATCGGCGAAACAAATTGAGAAACTTGAGACCAAAAGACACGTTTCTTATATCTGGATATCAAAAGGTGGACTGATTTCTATAGATGGAAAATTGGTTGAAATAAAGAGTATCAGAAACATTATGTATGAAAAGCGTGTTAGCGATCCTCAGTTAATAGTATCGATAAGGGCTGATAAACAGGTGAAAATGGGGTTAATAGCTCAGGTACATAATGAATTAAGAGAAGCTGATGCGTTAAAAGTTAATTATTCTTCAAAGACTGCTTTATAGAGGGTAGTGGGAGATGATTCTTAGAAAAAAGCCGGAGGCAAGCTTAAAGTTAAGATATAAACTCATTATAAGGACTGGATTCGTTATCAGTCTGGGATTGATCATTGTGCTATTTGCAGCAATACCAAAGACAGGTCCGAAGAGAAGCATAAATAAAGAAGTTAAAATATATGTTGAAACAGAAGAAATTCCTGAAACACAGCAGCAGATTGAGTCAGCTCCACCACCATCACGACCAAGTATTCCAATAGAATCAGAAGATGAAAATTTATCAGAAGATATTACTATTGAGGAAACAACTGATTTGGATAAATACGAAGTATGGGATACCCCTCCTCCACCACCATCGGAAGAGCAAGATAAACGGTATATATTTATACCTTATGACGAGCCACCGGAACCAATAGGTGGGTATTCTGCTATACAAAGAAATGTAGTTTATCCTGAAATTGCTCGAGAAGCTGGTATAGAAGGGACAGTGGTTGTTCGAGCGTTCGTTAATGAGTTTGGTATTGTTACAGATTGTATAGTAATGAAGGGTATCCCAAATACGGGTCTGGATGAGGCTGCTGTGAATGCTATAAAGAAGACCCGTTTTAAACCAGCCAAACAGAGGGATAGAAACGTTGGTGTTTGGATTTCTATTCCTGTTGTATTCAAACTAAAGAGCTAATTTTCAGCTAGCTGTTTTTTCGAAAAAAGTATTGTAATGAATGCCTAACCGGCGAAATAAATATAAAATTCTCGATAAAGTAAAATAAGTTATATAATTGTTTTTATTTATTAGAATTGTGCATCAACAAACATATATAAAACTCTTTAGAGTAACACAGTAGTTAGATTGTTAAAGATACAGCATAAAAATTATCATTAATTATCTTTTGCCCCATCCAGAATCCACTGTTCAATTATTGAAATGTCTGAATGAGAAAGTTGATTTCTACCATACGGCATCCTTTGTCCTATAGGAGGATTTTCACTTGCTATTTTTTGATACAGTAGACTGTTTTCTGGTCGGTATGGTATTACAACAGGTCCGTTGTTACTCTCCCCGCTCATTAAGTCTTCGTAGGTGGAAAGGTTTAGATTGGCGCTACCATTTTGCCCGTGGCATTCAATACAATTGAGCTCAAAAATTGGTTTTATGTCATAAGTAAAACTAATTGACTCCTTTTTATTTTCATTATCGCAAAGTTGAATTGATATTGTTAAGACAAAAAGCGATGTTAATATAATCTTTGTTTTCATTTATTCCCCCTGTTATATTTTTATTGATATACTTGATGAAAAGATGTATCCCATTTCCCCAAGGCTATGTAATGCAAGGTCTATGTTATATCTTCCGAGATTATACCCACAACCAATAGATGATCCACCGAAAAACGATGTGAAGGTCTGGTAGGTTGAGATCTGAAACCTATTGGTGGATGTCCCCCATCTAAGAAAAAAATTATTGGTTATGATAAATTCACCTCCGACCTTCACTGTGATATTCTGAATGTCAGTTGATTCTGCCTGGAGGCCGATTCTAAGGGGAAGATGAGCTAATTTTTTTGAAACGGATGCTATATATTGGTTTGGTATTTGTTCGTCATAGTTTTTGCCAATTGCCAGTAGTTTTGATAGTATGGAGAAGCCCACTGAAAAAGTTGTTTTTGGCTCATATATTATAATGCCGATACGGGAGAAGAAAAAAGACTTTGTAATTGATTCTATATTTGTATTGAAATAGATGAATGATATTCCATAGTTTATTTTTCTTTTTATATTTGATGTGTATGTTGCTGACAAGATGAAATCATTTACCGAATATTTACCGGAAAAATTACCCTGATTGTCATAACCGTTAAAGTTCCCATAATTAACAAATTTACTACCTATGGCCAGACTTCTTTTTGAATTACTGAATAATAAAATGAAGTTAGTGCTATTTATATCAAGCAGGTAATCTGTATAGCAAGCCGATATCTGTTGATCAGCAGTCGATATAGTAGCAGGATTAAGGTATAATCCACTTATGTCACCAATAAAAGAGGAGGTAACGTTGTTACTACCCCACCCTTTTGCGTCCGATGGCAAATTGATCGATCTTATTATTGACATTGATAAAAGGGTTTCATTCGACAGTATCAAGGTAGTTATTATACATATCAGAAATTTCATTCTCATCTTCATGACTCTTTAATTTAGCAATTTTATTTCTAAATTTTATAGTTATAAAAATTATTATAGTCAATAGCGGTAAAATGACCCAGATGACCCTGTTTATATCAAAATACAGTAGTTTTTTGTAATATTTATCGAGGTATTTTATCCATAAATCTTCAAATTCTTCAAGATTAAGTCCTGTTACATTCTGGAATGCAAGTCCAAAAACTTTCAGATTTTTTGAAAGTTCAACAATTTTCCATACAGTTTGGTCGTCGAATATATGAACTAAAAATTCAATAATGGTTGCCGATTCTTCATAGGCAAGTCTTGCCTGTTCTGGATTCATTGTGAGAAATTTTTCCAAATCACTCATTTTTATTAATTGTTTTGAGGCTATGGCTCTGGCGATAATTATTTTATCACTTATTCTTAGATCTTCTGAGTAGTATTTAGCTATTCCTTCATTAAACCATGATGGGAATATGTTCAATGGTGCGATCGAGTTCTGAAGCATATGAATTATCTCGTGCCTTAGAACTCTGGTGTATTCACTTAAATTGTTATGGGCAAATTCGGGAGATTTTATTACTATTAAATTTTGTGGGAAAATTGAAACTGCTTCTGACCAATCCGGTAGCGGGGTTTTTGTAAAGTTTGTGTACTCTTGTTTATTATGAGCAATTTTTATTGTTAAAGTGTCTATGGAAATTTTTAAATTTTGTTTTTTCAAAAAGCTATTGATAAAATTACGGCAATAACTACTGGTATAATCAATTAGTTTTTTATCATTTATTCTTCTGCTTTCGACATTTATAACCATTGGAACAAGTGTCTTAAAAAGTATTAAAATTGTGAGATTAAGATATAGTATCTTTTTCATTATAATAAATCCAAGGGATCTATATCGATACTTATTCTTGATTTTCTACTTATCCTGTGGTAAAGTGATGAATTGAGGAGGTTTTTTATAATTGTACGAAGTCGAATTCCCTTTGGATCTTCTTTTTTGCTGGATTTAATTAATATCATGTATCTGTATCTATTTTTCATTTTGAATATAGGTGCCTCGGCAGGTCCTATTACATCTACCTTGCCCTTATTGGTATCCAGGAACTTTTTTATCTTAATTGCGGCAGCTTTTGCAGCGTCGCTTTTTGTGTTTGATATTATGATATTAGCCATCCTGCTAAATGGTGGGTAGTTTAGAGCAATACGTTCGCTTAGTTCGAGATTTTGAAAGATTTTAAAATTAAACTGTGCAGCATATTTAATTGCAATGTTGTCGGGATTAAAAGTTTGTATTACCACCTCACTCTTGATATCACCTCTGCCAGCTCTACCAATTACCTGGTATAGAAGTTGAAATGTTCTCTCCCTGGCTCTAAAATCTGGTAGATTCAGTCCTACGTCGGCATTTAGAATACCAACAAGTCCAATATTCGGGAAATCGAGTCCCTTTGCTATTATTTGTGTTCCGACGAGTATTTGAATGTCCCCTTTTTCAAAGTTTTTCAGTGTTCTTTCAGTGAATCCTCTTTCCCTTGCTGTGTCTAAGTCAAGTCTTGTTATTGAGATACCATCGAATAAACTGCTTAGTGCCTCTTCTACTTTTTCTGTCCCATATCCAGGATATACAAGATGTGTACCCCCGCATTTATTACAGAATGATGGTGGATTCATGTAATAACCACAATAATGACATACCAGTTTTTTTTCCCTTTTGTGATAAGTCAATGTTATACTGCAGTTGAGACAGATTGGGGTCCAACCACAGTTGAGGCACATTATAAAATTAGAGAATCCTCTTCTATTCTGTAATAATAATATCTGATTATTTTTCTTGAGGTTTTCTTTTATTTTATAAATCAATAGCTTCGATAATGGAAAATCTATGTTTTCAACTTTTTCATACTCCTTTTTCATATCAACAATATGAACCATTGGATTAGGGCTTTTTGAATATTTCGTAGTGATTTCAAGTTTTTGATATTTTCTTGTTATGGCATTATAAATGCTTTCCATACTTGGAGTAGCAGAGCCCAGTATTACTGTTGCATTATTTATTTGAGCTCTAAAAAGAGCTGCGTCCCTTGCATTGTATTTTGGATCCATACCAGTTTGTTTATAGCTCTGATCCTGCTCTTCATCTATAATTATGAGTCCTATGTTTTGAAGTGGCAGGAAGATGGAGCTTCTCACACCAACAACAATTTTAATCTTTCCCTCTCTTATTTGATTCCAGATGGTAAACCTATCCTGTGAAGAAAGATTACTGTGCCAGATGGCAACACTTGCACCAAACTCTCCTCTGAATCTTCCAGCGAAGTAAGTAGTAAGTGTAATTTCCGGGACAAGTATGAATACACCTTTATTTTTTAGGATTGTGTCTTTTATTAATTTTATGTAAATCTCAGTTTTACCGCTACCTGTGACCCCGTGAAGTAGGAAACATCGGAATTTATTTTTCTCAATGTTTTCCTTAATAGTATTATATATATTCTGTTGCTCTGTAGTTAAAATTACCTCTTTTTGTTTGAGATCAAATTGCTTCCATAGTTTACCGTAATCATATTCAATCTTTTCTATTTTTATGTATCCCTTTTTGACGAGTGCGTCAAGGCTACTCCTTGAGAAGTTTTTCAGTTTGCCTTTTTCTAAAAATTTATTAGTAGAGAGAAATGAGACTATTTCATATTGCTTTGGTGACCTCTTTAGTAGAACCTGTAGCTCATCCTTAGAAGGTTCCTTAATTAGTCGAAAGATGGTTCTTTGTGGTGGATTTTTCTGTTTGAATAATACCTTTTCCTCAATAAATCCATTTCTTTTTAGATAAACTATACCCTTTCTAAAGTAATCTGAATTGAAGTGCTTTATGGCCGTTGAATACAATATTTCTCTTTTATCTTTAATATATGATAGGATATCCTGATATTTTATTTTTTCTAAATCCGCACTTTTTTTTGAGAATATTAGTTTTCTGTTTTTTACTAGCCTTATCTCTTTTGGGACAGCTTGCATTAGTACTTTCCCAATAGGAGTTTGATAGTAGTCAGATACCTTCATCAGAAATTTCAATAACTCTTCAGGTAGGATTGGAGCAATATCAATAAGTTCTTTTATGTATTTCAGTTCCTTTTTGTAATCCGATTCAGTTTTTATCTGAACTATAAAGCCTGTATTCAGGCTATTTCTAACGGGGACTATTACTCTCTGACCAGGTTTGGCAAGTTCCTGTAAGTCTTCAGGAATTGTGTATGTAAATAGATTGAAACTCGGTAGAGGAATTGCTACATCAGCAAAAAGATTTTTCATATAAAAAAGATAGTAAATTTATATAGGAAAATATAGCTTTTTGAGACTTTTAAATTTTAAGATTTTACAACCCAGAGTTTAATAGTTGCTGTAACCTCTGAATGCAATTTTATTGGGATATCATAAATACCAAGTGCTTTTATAGGTTCTTCTAATAAAATATTTTTCTTATCTATGTCAAATCCCTTTTCCTTTAGACTTTCTGCTATCTCATGGGATGTTACAGAACCAAATACTTTATCTTCTTCTCCTACCTGTACTGGAATGGTCAAAGAAATTTTTTGGAGTTTTTCCGCTAGCTGTTTTGCTTGTCGCAGTTTTTTCTCCTCCTTAAATTTTTGCATATTTAATCTGTTTTCAATAATCTTCAGGTTTTGTTTTGTAGACTTTATTGCAATGCCTTTTGGAATTAGGAAATTTCTTGCATATCCATCCTTTACTTCAACCTCATCATAAGCCTTTCCCAGGTTTTCATAGTCCTGAAGTAAAATTATTTTCACTTTTTATCCTCCATATTCAAAATAGTTTACATGTGTTTTACATCAGTTTGATAAGGCAATAATGCAATGTTTCTTGCCCTTTTAATAGCCTTTGCCAGTTGCCTCTGATGTTTGGAACAAGTTCCAGTTATTCTGCTCGGTATTATTTTCCCCTGTTCAGTTACAAATCTTCGTAGCAGTCTGTAATTTTTGTAGTCAATCTTTTCATGAGGGTTCTCACAAAATTTGCAAATTTTCCTTTTATTTAAAATCGGCATGCTTTTACCTCCATTTTTTTCCTATTTATTCTCCAGTTTTTCGGCTTTAGGTTTTTCCTTCAGCCTTACGGTAATACATGATAGTATCCCTGTTTTTAATCGCATCCATCTTTCGAGGACTTTTGGAAGATCCGTATTTTCTGTTTCATATTGCACTAAGTAGTATTGACCATATCTTTGTTTTTCAATTGGATATGCAAGTTTTCTTTTGCCCCAATCTTTCATAACCAAGACATTGCCACCCATTTTCTGTATTTCTTCTTTTACATCATTAAGGATTTGAGTTACTCTTTCCGCCTCATAGTTTGAATTTATTATGAATAGATTCTCGTAGTATCTCAAGGTTTTCTCTCCTTATTTTTATTTAATAAGTGGTGCTATGACGAGACTAACAACAGACATTAATTTTATTAATATATTTAAGCTAGGTCCTGCGGTATCTTTAAATGGATCACCGACGGTATCGCCTGTTATGGCAGCTTTATGAGTATCACTTCCCTTACCACCGAGATGTCCTGCTTCAATATACTTTTTTGCATTATCCCATGCTCCGCCAGCGTTTGCCATAAAGATTGCCATTAAGACACCTGTAACAGTTACACCAGCTAGGAGTCCACCAAGCATCTCTTTGTTGATAAAACCAAGAATAACGGGTATCGCTACAGCCAGAGTTCCCGGCAATATCATTTTTTTTATTGCGGCGGCAGCAGAAATATCAACGCACTTCCTGTAATCAGCTGTGGCTTTGCCTTCCATTAGACCTTTAATTTCTTTGAACTGTCTCCTTACCTCTTTAATCATATCGAATGCTGCTTCACCAACGGCTCTTAAGACAATTGATGTGAACAGGAACGGTAGCATTGCCCCCATGAGTAAACCTGCTATTACATATGGATTTGTGAGATCAATTGTTTTGATACCAGCGGATGTTTGAAATGCAGAGAATAATGCTAATGCAGTTAGTGCTGCAGAGCCGATTGCGAATCCTTTACCGATAGCAGCTGTTGTATTTCCAACAGCATCGAGCCTATCTGTTCTAGCTCTCACATCACTACCCAGTTCAGCCATTTCGGTAATACCACCAGCATTATCGGCCACAGGTCCATAAGCATCAATGGATAGCTGTATTCCAGTAGTAGAAAGCATTCCAACCGCTGCAATAGCAATTCCGTATAGTCCAGCAATGTAGTATGCTATCATTATTGCAGCAGCGATAAAAAGAATAGGTAAGAGTGTGGAAAACATTCCAATGCTTAGTCCAGCAATTATGTTTGTTGCATGACCGGTCTGGGATTGTTCAGCTATCCATCTTACAGGTTTTCTTAATTCAGAAGTATAATACTCTGTTAATAGTCCAATTGCGACTCCAGCTACTAGTCCAGAAACTATTGCTACAAAAATATTTAGAGCACTTAATTGCCCATCTTTAGCGAAATAGAAAATTATCGGATAAGAAATTAAAAGCATCAAAATGTCAGCAGTGAAAATACCTTTGTTTAGTGCAACTTGTGGGTCCCCCTCTTCGCGGGTTCTGACCAAAAACGTACCGATAAGTGAACAGATTATACCCACTCCTGCAATTATTAATGGTAGTATTACATAGTTTATGTTAAAAAGCGCACCGAGAACCATTGTACTTACAATAGATCCGACGTAACTCTCAAAAAGGTCAGCTCCCATACCCGCTACATCTCCTACATTATCACCAACATTATCAGCAATTACCGCGGGATTTCTTGGGTCATCTTCTGGTATACCAGCTTCGACTTTTCCAACAAGATCTGCGCCGACATCAGCAGCCTTTGTATATATACCTCCACCAACACGTGCAAATAGTGCTATCGAGCTTGCTCCGAGGCTGAACCCACTTATAATTGGTAAGACAAGAGAATTAAGTAAATCCTCGCTGCTCCCAAAGCTCTTTGTATATATAAGAAAAAGAATACTCAATCCAATAACACCAAGCCCCACAACACTCATACCCATAACGGTGCCACTTGAAAAAGCAACTTGAAGGGCTCTATTTAGGCTAGTTCTTGCGGCTTGAGCTGTGCGTACATTAGAAAGAGTAGCCGTTTTCATTCCTATATAACCAGCTAAGGCTGACGAAAAGGCACCCAGGATAAATGATATAGCAACTAATCTATTCCAGCCTTTATTACCTACCACTAACAGTATGGCAACTGCTATTAAGAAGAATATAAGTGTTTTGTATTCACGGAAGAGAAATGCAGTGGCTCCTTCTCTTATGTATTGAGCAATGGATTTCATTTTATCGGTACCTGCATCCTGTTTTGTTATCCATATATTTTTTATAATGGCATAAATGATCGCGAGGATACCGACTGCCATTGGTGCAACTACCCATAAGATTGAATTATCCATTTGAAACCTCCTTCTTTAAATTGTCCGTTTTTTCTAGAACTGTGGTATTGTATTTACTCATAGCAAAGTCTATTCCTTTTTCGGAAATATCCATTATAGCACTATAAAGTTTGCTAAAAACTTCCTTGACAATTATAAGTTCATCTTCTCTGAAGTCTTCCAATACAAATACCTCGCTTGGGATACCAACTGGCTGGGGTCCGATACCCAGTCTTATTCTTGGGATGTTTTCAGTTCCCAACTTTTCAATAATCGATTCCATCCCTTTATGACCGCCGGATGATCCTAATTTTCTTATTCTAATAGTTCCGAGAGGAAGATCAATATCATCATATATTATAACCATATTTTTCGGTTTAATCGAGATGAATTCAGAAATCCTAGAAACTGCCATTCCACTATTATTCATATATGTTTTAGTTTTAAAGAAATATAAATCCTTATCTTTGTATTTTTGAGTGTGAAAATATGCGAAATATCTTGTGTTAAAATATTTTTTCTTTTCTCTTTTTGCAATGTAATCGATGGCCATATGTCCGAAGTTATGTCTATTTTTATTGTATTCCATTCCAGGATTTCCAAGTCCAATGAAAATGTAAATATTCATTTCTTATTTTTCCTCTTTATCCGGTTCCTTCTCTTCCTCAGCAGATTCCTCTGTCACTTCTTCCTCTACAACCCCGACCTCAGCCTCAGCTGCTCCTGTAGGTTTAACAATAGAAACTATTGCTACATCCTGAGGTGTTAGAATCTGTAGATTTTCCAATTTCAGATCCCTTACATAAATCGCATCCCCTAAGTTTAGTTGAGTAACATCTATTTCTATTGCATCAGGTATCATGTCAGCTTCGCATTTTATCTTAAGTGACCATAGGTGTTGTTCAAGTATTCCACCAAATTCCTTAACCCCTATTGAAGTACCGACGACATGAATCGGAACTTCTACCTCTATAATCTCTTTCGCTGTTACACCCATAAAATCCACATGAATAATCTCGTCAGTTATAGGATGATGTTGTAATTCCCTAATTAGTGCTTTGTGTGTCTTATTGTCAAGTTTCAGGGTTATCATATGGGTTTTTTTATGTATTACTTTTATCAAATCTTTTTTATCAACATATAAAGGGATAGGCTTTTCCTTGTGAAAGTAGTAAATACCTGGTACTTTACCATCCCTTCTTAACTTATTTGTCTCACCTTTTGTTAGAATTTCTCTTTTTTTTGCCTCAAGTACTATTTCTTTCATCATGTTAAAACTCCTGATTTAGAATTCAAATAAAATGCTTATAGATTCTTCGTTGTTTATCCTTCTAATAGCCTCAGCCAATAGTGGCGCAGCCGATATTATTTCAAGCTTTGGGAAAATTTTACTATCATTAATTTTTATTGAATTTGTAACAATAACCTTTTCTATTGGTGATTTCATTATTTTCTCTTTTGCTTGCCCTGAAAAAAGGCCGTGTGATGCGACAGCTATAATTTTATCGCATCCTTTTTCTTTTAGTAATTTGCTCGCCTCAACGATAGTACCACCAGTATCAATCATATCATCAATTATAAGAGCATTTTTAGGGCTTTGGTCGCCGATTATATTTAATACCTCAGCTTTATTAGGTCCGGTTCTTCTCTTATCTATTATCGCAAAAGGAAGATTGAGCACTTTTGCGTATGATCTTGCAAACTTGATACCTCCCACATCTGGAGAAACGACTGTAAAGTGGTCACTTTTTACAATATCTTTTAACCTGTCTATAAAAATTGACTTGGCGTATAGATGATCAAATGGAATATTTACAAAGCCTTGTATCTGGATTGAGTGAAGGTCCATTGTAAGGATTCTGGATGCTCCAGCCGTAACTATTAAATCCATTAATAGCCTTGCAGAGATCGGTACCCTGGGTTGATCTTTTCTATCCTGTCTCGCATATCCACAGTATGGTACAACTGCGGTAATTCTTTTAGCAGATGCACGTTTGGCGGCATCCAGAATCAATAGTAATTCTAGAATATTGTCCGATGGAGGTACTGTTGGTTGTATGATAAATACGTCCTCACCTCGGATGTTCTCTTCTATTTTAACCCATATTTCTCCGTCGCTGAAATTCCTGATAGTTATCTGGCCGGGTTCAACATCTAATTCTTTACAAATTTCGAAGGCAAGTTCTGGGTTGGCTCTACCGGTAAATATTTTACCGTTAAATTTCATCTTTTCTCTACCTCATAAGCTTTAAAAATCTGCTCGGGGACCAGGATTCGAACCTGGATAAACGGCTCCAAAGGCCGCTGTCCTGCCGTTGGACGATCCCCGAATAAAATTTACTTTTCAATACCTGGGAAGGGCTATGGATGTATGGAAATTTTTGAAATTCTTTTCCACCTCTTTTGCTGAGGCTATGTTTTCGTATATCCCAAACACAGTCGAGCCACTTCCCGACAAGCCGGCATATATTGCTCCAGATTTTAAAAGTTCCTGTTTTATTCTGCCGACCTCTGGATGTGTTTGAAAAACTATATCTTCAAATTGATTTTCAAATAACTCAAAATTGAATCCATCACTATTAAAAAGAGTATCAAATTTATGTCTATAGCTTTTTTTTGTCAAGTCAAATTGAGTGTATGCCCATTTAGTTGATATATTTATTCCAGGATATACAATCAGGAATGTATAAGGGAATTTAACCTTTATAGGCGTTAGAATTTCTCCCCTGCCCTCGACAAGCTGTAATCCGCCTCTTATAAAAAAAGGAACATCACATCCTATATAAAGAGCAATTTCTTCCATCTGTTTATTTGATAATTTTAGATCATAGAACATGTTAAGAAATTTTATTATAGCTGCTGCATTAGAACTGCCCCCTCCGAGGCCAGCACCATATGGGATATTCTTTTCTACGGTAATTGCAAAATTATCTTGTAGGCTAAATTTTTCTTTCATTAAGTATGTTGTTTTAATAATTGTATTATTCTTATCTGACGTATAATCAGTTCCTTCTATTAACAATTTCATACTTTTAGATGGAGTGATGTATATATTGTCATGAAGGTCTATTTCTATAAAAACTGAACTCAATGAATGGTAACCGTCTTCATATTTACCAGTAATTCTTAGGCAGAGGTTTATTTTTGCGTAAGATTTTAGCTCAATAGTTTTTGCTGTTTGTATACGGGAGGGCATCTTTTAACCTTTTTAATATATTGTCCTTTTGTAATATATCAACAATTTTTACAAGTTCAGGTCCATGTAACTGACCTGTAGTAGCTACACGGACAGACATCCATAAATCCTGCCCCTTTATTTTTGTTTCCTTTGAAATTTCTCTCATTATTTCTATAAAGGTTTTTCCATCTATCGATTCAACTTTTTGTAAATGGTTTATCAGTCTTTCTATAACAATCTTTGATGATGGTTTTTTTAAAATCGATAAGCAATCTCTGGTTGTGTAATCAACTTTATCCTGGTAAAATATTTTTGCCTTTTCAGTAATTTCAGATAAAGTATGTATATTATCTTTTGTTGCATTCAAGACTTTTTTTAGCTTTTCGACATCTTGTAAGTAAGATTCGGGTACGAATTCCTTAGAGTATTCTATTAATTTTTCAACTGGCATGTTTCTTATATAATATCCATTCATCCACTTCAATTTCTCCAGATTGAATACTGCCCCGGCTTTATTCACTCTCTCAAGGGAAAATAATTCTATTAAATTTTCCATTGAAAAAATTTCTCTATCACTCCCTGGATTCCATCCAAGCAATGCAAGGAAGTTTACTAAGGCTTCGGGTAGATATCCCTTTTTTCGATAGTCCTCGACAGCTATATCTCCTTGCCTTTTTGAGAGTTTACTTCTATCTGGATTTAAAAGAAGTGGTAGATGGGCAAATTTAGGTTTTTCCCATCCGAGATACTCGTATAGAAGAATGTGCTTTGGTGTACTGGGTAACCATTCTTCTCCTCTTATTACATGGGTTATTTTCATATGGTGGTCATCCACAACATTTGCAAGATGATATGTGGGAAAGCCATCAGATTTTACAAGAATCTGATCATCTAGAACACTCGCGACGAATGATACTTTCCCTCGTATTAAATCATCAATAACTATGTTTCCATGAAGTGGGCTTTTCATTCTTATAACGTGGGATTCGCCGGCTTCTACTCTTTTCTTAGCTTCAGCTTCCGGGATAGATCTGCAATAGTTATCATAACGAGGCGGCTCGTTGCGAGCAACCTGTGCTTTTCTTAATGTTTCAAGACGTTCTGGGGTGCAGAAGCAATAGTAAGCATTCTTATTTTCTAAAAGTATATTTGCGTATTTTTGATATAAAGGAATCCTTTCAGATTGTATATATGGACCATATTTGCCATTGAATCCAGGTCCCTCATCAGGTATGATACCTGCCCATTTCAGAGTCTCTATCAAGTTTTCAATAGCTCCTTTTACCTTTCTTTTTTGATCTGTATCTTCAATTCTAAGTATAAACTTGCCATTATTCTTTTTTGCAAAAAGGTAATTGTACAAAGCCGTTCTTAATCCACCAACATGAAGATAACCAGTAGGACTTGGTGCAAATCGTGTTCTGGTCATTTTTTAGTTTGCCCTTGCCTTTGAATTTTTAATAAGCCAGAAAATTATATAACCTGCAATAATAGTAAAAACTATTGATGTAATCAATATATTATATCTTGAAAGGATAGACTTTATCTCTTCTATATTTTTCCCGATAACTATTCCCAATGACATAAGGAAGCTTGACCACAATATCACGCTCAGCGTATTCAATAAAAGTGATTTTTTGAAATCAATTTTTAAAAAACCAGCTGTAAGTGTTATGAAAAATCTAGTGCCAGGGAGAAAACGATTAACAAAGATTAGCCAGTAGCCATATTTTTTGAAGTGATTCTCTGTTTTTATTATCTTTTCATGGGAAAAGAATCTGAAATTTCTCCTTTCAAAGTATTCTCTTCCCCATTTGCAGGCAAAGTAGTATACCATGATAAAACCAAAGATATTTGCCGCAATGACCAGAAAAAGCGTTAGAATGGGGTTTAAAGTCCCTACTCCAGCTAAATATGCCGAAATTACAAGGAAAGTATCTCCTGGTACAAATGGTGTAACATATTCCATAAAAAGCAGAATAAATAGAATTGCATAGATGATTATTATAGGTAGTGATTCTAATGATAATAATAAGTTATCCATTTTTTTTGAGCAATAACGAGGTGGAAAAAGCTGCTATGCCTTCCTTTCTGCCGATGAAACCGAGCCCTTCTGTCGTGGTTGCCTTTATTGAAATCCTTTCCCGGTCAATTTCAAGTATTTTGGAGATATTCATGCGCATTTTTTCTATATATTGATTTATCTTTGGCTTTTGTGCTATAATTGTCAAGTCTATATTAATTATTTCAAATTCCTTTTTCCGAACGAGTTCATTCACTTTTTTAAGTAATATCATGCTGGATATGTTTTTAAATTCGTTTGAGGTGTCAGGGAAATGTTTACCAATGTCTCCAAGTGAAGCAGCTCCAAGTAATGAATCTATTATGGCATGGGTTGCAACATCGGCATCAGAATGTCCTCCAAGTCCCAGTTCAAAGTTTATTTCTTCACCGCAAAGGATTAATTTTCTGTCCCTCTGAAAGGGGTGAACATCTATACCGTTACCTATTCTGAAATTCATGGAATATTCCTTTTTTAATTATTATCTCTGCTATCTCAAGGTCTATAGGTGTTGTTATTTTTATATTGATCTCCTCACCAGGGATGACTTTTACCTTTCCACCAATTTTCTCAACAAGATAAGCATCATCTGTACCGATTATATTGTTCCTAATTGCATAGTTGTAGGCTTTTAATAGTATTTCTTTTTTGAAAATTTGTGGCGTCTGTACACTGACAAGTTTCGATCTGTCCCTTGTTTTTATCACCAAGTTTTTATTTATTTCTTTTATCGTTTCTTTTGGGCTAAGTCCGGGAAAGACTCCGTCGCAGTTTTTTAACTCATTAATTAGTTTTTTCAGTAAGCTCTGACTCACAAATGGTCTAACTCCATCATGTACAAGAATTGAATCTGCATCATTACTGACGTTTTTCAGGGCATTATATACCGAGAATTGTCTTTCAGGACCACCTTGGATGATTTTAACCGGGACATCCACCTTATTTTGTATATCCTTGGGCAATTTATTAGTATCGTATCCTTCAGGTATGACAAGTATTAATTCTATAAGGTTTATACATTTTGAAACGTTTTCTATAGTGTATGAAACAATCGATCTTCCTGCTATTGTTATAAATTGTTTTGGTAGGAGCTTACCCATTCTTTTTCCACTTCCAGCTGCTACAATGATTCCTGAAATTTTCATTGGTAGTACTATAATATTAGCATTGCATCGCCGAAGCTAAAAAATCGATATTTTTTTTCAATAGCTTCACGGTAAGCTTTCATGATAAGTTCATGGTCTGCAAATGCAGATACCATCATTAGAACTGTTGATTTGGGCTGATGGAAGTTTGTTATCAATGCATCGATGATTTTAAACTGATATGGTGGATAAATGAATTTATCTGTCCAACCTCTTTTTGGGCTTATCTGGAAACCTGAAACGCTTACAGTTTCAAGACATCTCACCACACTTGTTCCTACCGCAATAATCCTTTTGCCTCTTTCTTTTGCTTCGTTAATTGCAAGTGCTGTTTCGGGAGAGACTTCGAAATATTCGGAGTCCATTCGGTGTCTCGATAGATCCTCAACAGTTACAGGTCTGAATGTTCCGAGACCAATATGAAGTAAAATTGGAGCAATCTTAACCCCTTTCTGTTTTATTTTTTCAAGAAGTTCCTTGGTGAAATGTAGACCAGCCGTGGGAGCGGCTACTGCGCCTCTTCTTTTTGCGTAAACTGTCTGGTATCTTATTTTATCTTCCTCTATTGGTTCCCTTTTTATATATGGTGGTAGTGGTGATTGCCCAATTTTATCTATTAATTTATATAACTCCTCCTGTGTAATGTTTGTAAATCTTACAACTCTACCTCCAGATACAGTGTTGTCAATTACATCACACTGGACACCATCAGCAATAGTGAGTTTATTGCCTATTCTAACTTTTCTTGCTGGTTTTACAAGTACTTCCCACAAGTTATTTTCAAGCTCCCTTAAAAGAAAAACCTCAACCTTTGCATCTGTTCTATCTTTGACCGCAAAAAGACGAGCTGGGAAAACCTGTGTTTCATTTATAACAAGTAAATCACCCTGTTTAAAATAATCTACGATTTCATAAAATTTTTTATGTTCTATTTCACCGCTATCACGGTGAACTACCATAAGTCTTGAATGATCTCTTTTTTCAAGAGGATGTTGTGCAATTAACTCCTCTGGTAATTCATAATCAAAATCTGATAGTTTCATTTTACCTCCTGCTTTTTATTGAAATAATCTTCCTTGGGATCCTTTTTCTTTTATGTTAAAATATTGATAAGCTCGAGGGGTTACCTCTCTTCCACGAGTGGTTCTTTTAAGTAAGCCTTTTTGTATTAAGTATGGTTCATACACATCTTCTATAGTTTCTGGTTCTTCGCCAACTGCCACTGCCAGGCTATTCAACCCTACAGGACCGCCGGAAAATTTATCCAGTATGGTCATAAGAATAAGCCTGTCCATAGAATCCAAACCGAGTTCATCTATATCAAGCATTTCGAGAGATTTCCTGGCGACATCGATTGTTATTATACCTCCTGCTTTTACTTGAGCATAATCTCTTGTTCTCTTCAAAATGCGGTTTGCAATCCTTGGTGTACCCCTTGCTCTTTTTGCAATTTCCTCTGCTCCTTCAGGGGTTATTCTTACATCTAATATTTTTGCACTTCTAAGGACAATTTTATACAATTCTTCAGGAGTATAATAATTAACTCTTAAAACAACTCCAAACCTATCTCTCAGTGGAGATGTAATTCTACCAAGACGAGTTGTGGCACCAATGAGTGTAAATCCTTCAAGATTAAGCTGAATGGTTCGTGCATTTGGACCCTTATCGATAACAATATCTATATGGAAATCCTCCATAGCCGAGTATAGATATTCTTCGACTACATTATTCAGTCTGTGTACCTCATCAATGAAAAATACATCCCTATGCTTGAGGTTAGTTAACATACCTGCAAGGTCACCTGGTCTTTCTATAACGGGACCTGATGAAACTTTAATATTACTGTCGAGCTCATTTGCTATGATATGAGCCAGGGTTGTTTTCCCCAGGCCAGGTGGACCAAAGAGCAGGACGTGATCCAGTGGTTCTTTTCGCTCATTGGCCGCTTTTATATATAACTTCAGGTTTTCTACAACAGATTTCTGACCTATGAAATCCTTGAAACTTGTAGGTCGTATACTTTTTTCTATCTCTATATCGTCTTCTATCTGCTTTGGATTTAAAAGTTCATCTTTCAATTGATTCCCTGCTTATTTTTTAATGTAAACAAATTGTTGTTTTATGTAGGTAACGAGTTTATTTTTTAAATTCTTTAAAATATCCTCTCTATTGTCCTTCTTATTCATAATAAAGAACGTTTTGTAATTTAATAAAAAAAGTCCTCTAAATCAATTAGAAAGGGAAATTTGACAAATGTTAAAATAATGTTCTAATTTTTAGTATAATTATTAAATTAAATGCGATAATTTGTGATTTTCTTGAAACTAATATGGAATCGAGAGGGTAATGAGGGTAAAGTTAATATTTTGGTTTACCATAATTCTTTTTGGTTATTCTTGCTCGATCATATCCACAGGCCGGGTCAGTTTAAATGATCATGAGAGGCCAGATTGGATAGATAATATTCCCGAGGGCTATTTTGTTGGTGTATCAACAATATCGGGTGATATTTCAGTTGCTAGGGATAAGGCTGTTTTGAATGCAAGGAAGCAGATAGTAGAATCTCTCGGCGGTATAGTTCAAAGTGAGTTTATTGATTATATTTACGAGGGTAAGGATACCCAAGGGATAGATGAGTTTTCAAAATCTAAAATAAAAATTTTAGCGAAAAACATTGTAAGTGTAGTACCCGAAAAAATATTTATCGAAAAGTTAGAGACAAGAAGGGGATATAAAAAAAGAATTTTATATCGTGCCTACGTTCTTGTTCCTTTTTCCAGAAAAGATTATGACAGGTTCACTCTAGAGCTTATTGCTAGCACAACATTAGCTGGAAGAAAACTTCTTGATGAAGCAAGGGAAAGTGTATCCAGTGGTGACATAATTTCTGCAGTTAATATTCTTAAAAATATTGAAAAAAATATAAATCCTATCTTTGAATTAACAGGAATCAGGCCTTCTTTAAAGCTTGATTTAATGTATTTGAAAGAAGATATAGACAAATTGAAAAGAGATGTGAATAATAAACTTATAATACAACCGGCAAAAGATTTTTATACTGGCGTATGGGGTAATGGCAAACTTAAAGTACAGGTTAAAATTAGCCTTATAAGTAAAGGCAAGTCGATACCGATTCCAGAGGCTGGAATAAAATTTGAATTACTGGAAGGCTCTGCTGATATTACAGAAAGTGCAATTACGAATAGGAATGGGATAGCTGAATGCATAGTAAGTGAGATAAAAAAACCGAATGATATAGTCATAATGGCAAGCACAGATTTTAACCCCTCCGCTGGTTTAAGCAATAAAAAATGTAAGATTTATATTAAATTAAACAATTCTGTTTGTTCCATTATCAGAGAGAAATACATCAGCCAGAATGAAACACCCTGTATTTTCAGAGATATTATACTATCAAAATTTGCTGATAAAAATTTCGATATTTATGACTTAAGTGACCAGATTTCGGTTAATTTTGCCGATTATGATGATATTACCCTAGAAAAGGTAAGACTTTTTGTTAATGATAAATATCAGTTTATTGCTCTTGGGTACATGTATATTACACGATATAAGAAGATAGATGACGGTTTCTATTTTGTCTGGGCTAATACTGGAATCAAATTCTACAATCTGAAAACGGGACAATTGTTGGTAGGTTTTACAAGGGAAGAGAAAGTTGCTGGGAACTCAATGGAAGACGCTGAAATAAAAGCTGTAAGGAAGGTAGCGGATAATTTGTTTAAACAAATAGAAAGAGATCTGGGATTTAATTAATTCTGTTTGCAGTAAAGTTGTCCACAGGCTCCTTTAATAGAGCGACCCTGGCTCCTCCTTACAGTAACTGCAAAGGGAGCTTTGTATATTTCTTCAATGAATTTATCCATAGTTTTTTCATCCGACGATTGAAATTTTGAAAATTCATTTTCGTTAAAAGGAATTATATTCAACTTGCATGGTATACCTGATAAGAGTGATTTCAACCTTTTCGCATCATTAACTGAATCGTTGAAACCTTTAATTATAACATATTCAAAAGTTACTCTTCTTTTCAAATTTGAAGTATAATAGTTTATTGCTTTTAGGATATCCTTGATTGGGTATTTTTTATTTATTGGCATTATTTTATTTCTTTGCTCATTTGTTGTAGCATTTAAAGATATTGCCAGCTTAAACTTATGCCTTTCGTTGGCTATTCTATAAATTATCGGGACAATACCGCAGGTAGAGACGGTTATTTTTCTTGCCGATATTTCAGGACCAAGTTCACTATTAAGAATTTTAATACTTTTTATTGTATCTTCATAGTTTAAAAGAGGTTCTCCCATCCCCATGTATACGATATTGGTTATTTTTCTATCCTTAGTTCTATTTATAAATAAAAATTGATCGAGTATTTCCCCGGCTGTGAGATTTCGTTTCAATCCCATTCTGGCAGTTGCACAAAAAGTGCAGCCAAGATTACATCCAACCTGTGTTGACAGGCATACTGTCCTTCTGCCTTGACTCTCCATGTACACTGATTCTATATAGTTTCCGTCAGTAAGTCTGAATAAATATTTTTCCGAATTATCATCGGGAGATTTAATAACTTCAACGGGTTCTACAAGATTTATTATTGTCTTTTTCTCAAGATAGTTTCTCAATATCGCTGGTAGGTCAGTCATTTCTTCAAAACTTCTTGCTAATTTCCTGTATAGCCAGATATGTAGCTGTTTCGCCCTGTAGGGTTTTTCTTTCAACTTTTTCATAAATTCAGTCAATTCCTGAATATCCCAACCCTTTATTACTATTTTATCTCTATCAACCGAATTTCTCATTAAGAGCTCATATATAATGCCATTATGAATTTAAAAATCGACGAACTATTATTAAAGTAATTTAATCCAGATTGACATTTGTGAGGTCTGGGAGTAAATTTTCTAAATTAGATTTTGTTATTTCTCAAAAAAGGGGGGTGATAAGATATGCTTAATTATATCTGGTTGTTTTTGATTATAGTATCGATTGTTGTTGCTGCAGTAAATGGCAGGTTAGATGAAACGACAAAGGCGGCGCTTGACTCTGCATCATCTGCAGTGGAGATTTCTTTTGGTATGATTGGTATTATGGCTTTGTGGCTTGGTATTATGAAAATAGCCGAAGAGGGAGGGCTCATAGAGATACTTTCAAAGATTCTGAGACCTCTTGCAAGGTTTTTGTTTCCCAATATACCAAAGGATCATCCTGTAATTGGGCTGATGCTTATGAATCTCATAGCAAGCTGGTTGGGTCTCGGTAATGCTGCTACTCCTCTAGGATTGAAGGCAATGGAGTCATTGCAGAGATTGAATAAAAAGAAGGATACCGCTACAAACGCGATGGTAGTTTTTCTCGCTCTTAACACTGCCAGTATTTGTATAATACCAATGACAATAATAGCTATCAGGAATGAACTGGGTAGCCTTAGACCGTATGAAATTATTGGAGCTACATTTCTTTCAAGTCTATGTGCTACTATTGCTGCAGTAATTGCAGCTAAATCCTTCGAAAGGCTTAAAATATTTAAGGAAAATGATCCTGATTTGCTTGAATAGAAGGATTAAAATGTATAATAAAGTTAGATTAATTTTTATTATTTATTGTGGTTATATCGCATCACTCTTTGGAGGTAAATAGATGAAGGAATCAATTTTTGTGGTTCTTATTAAAGCTTTCTCAACTATATTAATACCTCTAATGCTTTTTACAATCCCTATATGGGGTTTTGTTAAAAAAATAAATGTATATGAAGTATTCATAGATGGTGCTAAGGATGGTTTTAAAATTGCGGTCAGAATAATCCCATATCTTGTTGCTATAATGGTTGCGATTGGAATGTTTAGAGCATCTGGTGCTATGGAGATCTTTGTGAGGATTTTCTCACCGATAACATCATTGATAGGAATGCCTGCAGAAGTACTACCGGTAGCTATAATGAGACCTCTTTCGGGAAGCGGTACTCTTGGTATTATAACTGAGCTATTAAAATCATTCGGACCTGATTCTTTTATTGGAAGACTTGCATCTATTATGTTTGGCAGCACTGAGACAACATTTTATGTGCTTGCTGTCTATTTTGGATCTGTGGGGATAAGAAAGACGAGGCATGCGGTAGCTTCAGGACTTGTTGGAGATTTTACAGGAATTGTAATGGCAGTACTCTTTTGCAGATTTTTGTTTGGCTAAAGATTTTCTATTAATAAAGCGCAGCCGAGGCCTCCAGCTGCACAGGAAGAAACGAGAGCATATCTACCATTTTTCTCTTTTAGTGTTCTTACAGCGTTCATTACTAATCTTATCCCAGTTGCAGAAAAGGGATGGCCAAGGGCAATTGAGCCACCAAAAACGTTTACCTTTTCCTCTTCTACTCTTCCATCTGGAGGTTCTATATTTAAAATTTTTTTACATAATTTTTTATTATTGAGGCATTTTATTGTTGCGAGTATTTGAGAGGCAAATGCCTCGTGAATTTCAAAGATATCGATATCGTTGAGAGTTAATTTATCTTTTTCTAATAATGTTGTTATCGCATAAATCGGAGCGAGTAGTAGTTTTTCATCATTGTCTGTAGCGGAGAACCGATAATTTTTTATTTTAGCCAGTGGTTTTAGATTAAATTTTTTTAATCCACTTTCCGAGCATATCAAAATAGTTGCTGCCCCATCCGTTACAGGGCTTGAATTACCAGCGGTGAGTTTACCGTTTTTCTTGAAAACAGGTTTTAATTTAGAAAGTTTTTCAAGAGATGTATCCGGTCGCAGAGTTGTATCTACTGAAATTTTCTCAGAGCCAATCTGAATATTTAAAATATCTTCTTTAAAAGTCCCTTTCATAAAAGCTTCGTAGCCTTTTTTATGGCTCTTAAGAGAAAATTCATCGAGTTCATGTCGATTAAGATGGAAAATATCAGCAAGAATTTCCCCATAGTCTCCCATGCGAAGGTTTGTTGATAATTCTCTAAATTCAGGTATTGATGGTATCAGGTACTTTGGCCGTATGGATGAAATCATTATAAATGCTTTTTCGAGAGGATTTTTCTCTTTTGAAGCCTTATATAATGATTGTATAAATTCAGTTCTATAAGGGACTGACATAAAAGAGATGGAATCAACTCCACCGGCAATAAGAAAATCTGCCTGTTTTGTATTAATACTTTCAACAGAGGTGGTGATTGCTCTGAGTCCTGATATGCAGGCAGTATTTATTGTATATGCGTTAATTTGTGGATCAAGACCAAGTTGATAGACAACCTCCCTTGCTATATTTGGCCCTTTTAGATATGGTATTACATTACCCAGTATTATTCCATCAGGTTTGAAATTTTTTAAATTTATCTTCTCAATTATACCCTTTACACAAAGTGAAGCGAGCTCAACAGGTGTTTTATCCCGGTAATAGGTGAGTGCTTTTACAAAGGGTGTTCTCACAAAGTCGACAATATAAATATTGCTCTCCTTACTTAAATTGGATTTTCTGTATCAAAGAATTCAGCCGGGATTCCAAAATTTTTTCTAATATAGTCGGTAATTGCAATTATTCCAAATTTCTCGGTAGCGTGATGTCCTGCTGAGATGAAATGGATTTTTTCTTCTTTGGCAAGATAAAAGGTTTCCTCGCTAACTTCTCCCGTAAGATACAGGTCTAATCTTTCATCAATGGCTTTTTTTATCTCCTTCTGTGCGGCGCCGGAGATTATCCCTATTGTTTTTATTTTTTCCCTGCCAAAGGGAAAAATTATAGATTCCTTTTTTATTTTATTTTTTACTATCTCAAAAAATATTTCTGCCTCTGTTAACTCAATCTCACCTTTTATACCGATATATTGATCTTTTATCTGACCAAAAGGTTCTACTTTTTTTAATCCGAGTTCTTCTGCAAGGAGTATATTGTTTCCTATTTCAGGATGGGCATCAAGGGGTAAATGATAAGCTAAAAGGTTTATATCGTGGCTTAACAGAACTTTTAATCTCTCTTTGTAGCTACCTTTTATCAGAGGTGTATTGTTAAACCATATAAGCCCGTGGTGAACAATTACTGCATTTGCGCCAACTTCAGCTGCTTTTTCAAATAATGCAAGGGAAGATGATACTCCTGTTACAATTTTATTTATTGATTGACTCCCTTCTACCTGCAGGCCGTTCGGACAGTAATCAGCGAATGAATTTATATTTAGATATTCGTTTAGGTTGTTAACCAATTCATCTCTATTCATGATTGTCTTCCTCCTTTCTATTGCATAACGCCGAGAATTTGGGGCGTAGCATAATCACGTTCTTATAATTCACTTGTTGTGCTCCTCTTAATTATTAGAGCTGGTACAGCACAAGCCGCACATGCCTCTCAGTGGCAATTTCTATTCTTGCTTTCTCCGGCTCGAGAGTATCGGCGTTACCATAATGCCTAAACACAATCCTGCAAGCATGTTTCCAATGAGTGCTATAGTAGATTCTACTAGAATAAAGAAACTGTAAGGTATAAGAAAAAGTTAAAAACATTATTAAAATATGCGTTAATCATTTCTCATTAGCCAGCGCACTAGGTTTATTGTTTGCCATAAATCTGATGAATAATTCCATTTTCCATACTTAACAATTTTACTATGAATATTGGATGAATCAAAGACAAAAGAAACATTATATCTTACTTCAATTTCTCAAGACGCGTATCAATATTATATAAAAAAGATTAAGACAATAAAATAAAATTAAAAGCTAAACTAATTATTAACCCATGCTATGCAAACTTAACCAACTTAACTTATTCATAACAAGCAATATTAAATCGTCATTTCATCAACTGTAATAATCTCTGCATATTTTAAGTAAGGGCATTTACCATTCTGAATATGTTTTAAAGCAAACTACGAAGTATATATACAAGTAATAATGAAAGCAGAATATCAATGGATTCTAATTGCGTTGTTCTATAACGTTAAATGGCTACATAAAAATCCCTTATAGTGTGACTAGATCAAAAAAATTGCACTATTTTTACTTTTACAAAATACCTTCGATGTATCTCGACTATAAACCAATTATTTTTGTTTAATAAGCTTAGTTTCTTCACAAGTTTTTTAATATCCGGTGTCTCTATCCAGTCTTCTGGAAAAGTTCATCCGTATGGTGGTACGGTAGAATTGATTGAATTAAGGATAATGAGTAATGAGAGCATGGCCCGTGGACAGACTATACACTGTAAGATTTTTGGAAAAGGAATCAAAGATAAGGAGAAAAAACATGGCCTATCCCGATTAGGGATCCTACGGACACATTACCCCAATGCTAATGCCGATGTAGAATCCTCTCACAGATTAATCGAAGACGAATTCTACTGCATAGAATCATTCAGCTCAGTAAAAGATTTCCTTGTTAAAGCTTCATCCTACCAATTCTATTTCAATTTCCTGAGAAAAAACTCATATAAAAAATTCAAGACCCCGCTTGATATCCTGAAAGATTATAAAATATCCCCAAGTATCGCATTTATGCCTCCTCTCCCGAATAGGGATTCTACGAATAATAGTCGATAAATTACTCGGCAAAAATCCATTAACCATTTACCTTAACCTTAAATTCGGTTTGTACCACCATGTACCTGAACATCTCGCAAGTACAAAACAAAATACCTGAAATGAAAATAGCTGTTGATCTTGACGGTACTATTGTTGAGCATAAATATCATTAAATAGAAGAGGGGAATTTTTTTACTTTTGAAACTTTAAAACAACTATAAAAAAGGGATCATCAAATTATTTTATGGACTTTTAGTTATAGAAAAGAACTGGAGGAGTTCGTGAAATATTGTAGAAAGAAATGGTTTGAATTTTACGCAGTAAATAAAAGTTATCCTGAAGAATAATTTGATTCTGAGACGTGTAGCAGGGAAATTTATGCTAATATTTTTATTGATGACAAAAATTTGGGTGACTTTCCCGGTTGGAGCGAAGTTTGGAAAATGTTGCATCCTGAAATTTATAGCAATAATGTTGACTTGAAAAAGGGAAAAAAGAAAAATAATTTTGTAAAAAAATTTTGAGAAAAATGATATTGTATTTAAATTAAATTATAATGAAAAGCGTTTTGAGAAACCTATATTTTTTATTTTGATGCCATTATTCTTTAATTGTCGTGATAGATGAAAAATGATGTGAATTTATGGTTAACGAAAGTAAAGACAATTACATTTACCGCACTGTTTTTCATTTCGGCGACTGGCTTTACTCAAAAGTGAACGGGATAAACCCTGATTTCTCAAGCCCGGGTTATAAAAAGATTATTATCGCACCATACGTAAATGACACTCTGAAATATGTAAATGCTTTATATAATAGCATATATGCATATATGGTAAAATAGTTTCAAACTGGAAATTTGAACAAAACCGGTTTATACTTAATGTTGAAAAACCCTTTAATACAACGGCAAACATAATTTTGCCATGTAATAGTTTTGAAAACATTGAGATTATAAAGGGAGAAAAAATCAACAAAGACAATATCTCAATAAAGTCAAACCGTGCCTGCATTAATACTGGATCGGGAAAATATACATTTACAATATCTGTTGAAAAATTAATTCAAAATTAAAAGTACATGAAAATTAAATCACTGATAATAATCATACTTATTGTTAATAGCTGCTTGAATTTATTTGCGCAGGAAAAAAGTCTGGTAAATACTTATCATAGCAAATATGCCCGTGTATTTCCGGTAGAAATGGATGATGTTGAGTTAAAAGGAGGATTTTGGGGGCATTGGTTTGATATCTGCAGAGATTCCATGATTACCCATATGTGGAAAATTTACAGTGATCCTGAAATGGCACATGCTTATCAAAATTTCAGAATTGCAGCCGGCCTTGATACCGGACATTTTAAAGGACCTCCGTTTAATGACGGCGATTTCTATAAAATGTTAGAAGCTATGGCTTCAGTTTATGCAAAAACCAAAGACAGTTATTTAGACAGTTTAATGGATACTATTATTTCGATTATAGGGCTGGTTCAACGTGAAGATGGTTATATTCATACCCCAGCATTGATTGAGCAAATTAATCATCCCGATAAAAAGCCCGAATTTAAAAACAGAATTAATTTTGAAACATATAATCTGGGGCATTTGATTACTGCAGCCATTGTACATTATCGCGCTACCGGAAAAACTACCATGCTTCAAATTGCAGAAAAGGCTGCTATGTTTTTATATAATTTTTATAAAAATTATCCAGTCGACTTTGCAAAAAGTACCATATGTCCGTCACATTACATGGGTATAACCGAATTATACCGTACTACCGGCAATCCTGTATATCTCGAATTAGCAAAAGGTTTAATTGAAATCAGAAATCTTGTGGGTGATGAGGGTACTGATCAAAACCAGGATAGAATCCCGTTTAAAAAACAAAGAAAAGCTGTAGGACATGCAGTTAGAGCAAATTATCTATATGCCGGAGTTGCCGACATATATGCCGAAACAGGCGATGATTCATTATTTATTGCCTTAAACAGCATCTGGAATGATATTGACAAACATAAATTATACATAACAGGCGGTTGCGGTGCATTATATGATGGGGTTTCGCCCGACGGAACTACCTACAATCCATCTGAAATTCAACAAGTGCACCAGGCTTACGGCAGAGAATATCAATTACCCAATATCACCGCACATAATGAAACATGCGCCAATATTGGTTATGTACTATGGAACTGGAGAATGTTTCTTATAACAGGAAATGCCCGCTACATCGATAAACTTGAACTGGCAATTTACAATAGCGTTCTTTCAGGTGTCAGTCTGAACGGTAAAAGATATTTTTATACCAATCCTTTGTGTGTTGTCAATAATCTGCCTTTTACACTTCGATGGTCAAAAGTAAGAGAAGAATTTATATCATTAAGTAATTGCTGTCCCCCAAACCTTCTCAGAACTATTGCCGAAATATACAACTACATATATGCCAGAGACGATTCAAGTGTATGGATAAACCTGTATAATAACAGTGAATTATCGGTCAGACTAAACAACAATAAAGAAATAAAACTCAAACAGGTTACCGGCTTTCCATGGGATGGAAAAGTTACTGTTAAAATAACAAAAGCGTCAGGTGGAAAAATACCAATTAAAATAAGAATACCCGGCTGGTCTGATGAAACAATTATAAAGCTTAATGGGAAAAAATATAATACAATAATAAAGACGCAACCATTTTACTATACCGTTTCAAGGGAATGGAAAGAGGGTGATAAAATCGATATTTATTTTGATGTATCGCCTAAAATTATTGTCGCAAACCCACTGGTTGAAGAAGACGCCGGCAAGGGTGCCATCAAGGCCGGTCCAATAGTATATTGCCTTGAATCACCTGACCTGCCTGATAATGTAAATATACTTGATGTACATATCCGGGCAAAAATGAAATTTCAAACAGAATATATAACAATTGAAAATTTTAAAATCAAAGCACTTAAGGGCAAAGTAAAAATAATACAGAATATACCCCATGATAAACTTTACGATAATATAAAGCAACCCATAGTTAAAAATGCCACGGTTAGATTTATTCCTTATTTTGCATGGCAAAACAGAGGAAAATCGGAAATGACAGTCTGGATGCCGATTGATTATTAAAGACATTGCCCGTAAATTGCGGGCATTTTTTTATCTTTCTCCAATTTATATAAAAACACGCCAAAAAGCACAGAAAAGGTAAGTAAAAAAATTATTAGAATAATCTACTAATTCTGCGTGAAATTAATCCTTCATTCATTTTGAATTTTAGTATTTAATAACTTTTATTTTAAATGTACCTATTTGGCTGAGTTAGCCCTCAAAATAAGTGGACAAAATCAAAGAGAACTACACTTTTATGGACATGAAAAAGAGAACATTTACAATTGAAGAGAAGCTCAAAATAATAAAAGAGGCTTCGGAAAATGGCATAGATGTCACATTGAAAAAATACGGGATATATAAGGCTTCGTATTATTCGTGGAAACGCAAATTTGAACAAATGGGCGAAGAGGGGGTTAAAACATGATATGACACCTGCTCAATTGAAGCGTATACGAAAACTTGAGAAAGAAAACCAAATGCTTAAGCAATTACTTGCCGAGAAAGAGCTTGAATACAAATTACAGGAGGAATTGTTAAAAAAGAGATATGCCCCGAGGAAAAGAAGGAACTTGTAAACAAGTACATTTCCCGGGGTCTAAAGAGAGATAAAGCTCTTTATATTGCATGTATTAGCAAACATAAGTATTATTATCAACCTTTAGGAGGCAAAAAAGGTAAAAAGGCAACTGAGCAAACATTGAAACTTACAGATGGCAATACTGAAAAGGTTGATAATAATGAAGTTATAAAAGAGATAAAAAAGATAAAAGAAGATTCAGACAAAAATTATGGGTATCGAAAAATGACCTATGAATTATTATTGCGAGGTTACATAATAAATCATAAAAAAGTTTACTGACTAATGAAAGAGAATCAATTATTGCAAGAAAAACGTAAGAAACAAAATAGAGAATTTGTAAAATACAGAAAGGTTTTACCCACACAACCATTAGAATGTTTTGAAATGATGTTTGGGTAGAAAGAGACAAAAGGCATTGCTATATTTTAAGTGTTATTGATACTTTTACAAGAGTGGTAGTTGGATGGACATGTGGATTTAACATAAAACGAGAGCAAGTAAAAAACTATGGGAACGTATTATAATAAATCATTTAATACTATTTCAGCAATGGTATATTCTCATTATCCTGAAATACTAAACTTCTTTGATAATAGAAGCAGAATCATTTAACGCTAAGATAAAAGCTTTTAGAGCTACTCAAAGAGGGGTTATTGATATACTATTTTTCTTATTTCGGCTTGCTAAAATTTATGCTTAATCCACAACTTTATGAAGTGTTCCGTTAAAACCTTGCAAAATTTTTAAAATGGTACCTGTAAAAAAAATTCAAACAGATTTTTTAAGAGGAGGTTGGATAATATATATCCCTTTTCTCAAGTACAATCAATATAAAATCATAGATTTTCAACTATCGACCTAAAATTTTTAACAAAAATTATCAGAAATAAATCTAGTTTATTTTATAATACCTTTGGCACATATTTCAAAAGTGTATTTATAATCTTTTGCAGGTATTTGATATTTTTCAAGGGGTGCTGCAAGGTAATCCCACGATGTGTTGCCTCCTACTCCCATTTGAATCAAATCGATATTTAAGGTAAGGTAACCGGGATTAACAAGCTCATTTGTATGTTTTGCATTGTTCAAATTTTCTTGTGTCCATGGCCAAACACTCATTGACAATAAACTGTCGGCCTTAATAATAAGATTTTGCTTTGGGTTTTTACCGTTATACAGCATCATCCATCGTACATCAGTTCTGTTACCTGTTTCCTGTGGCATTATATAAGGTTCGTTCATTTCCTCCACAGTCATTTCATAAATGCCCACATCAGCACCATATCTTCTATCAATATAATTTTCTTGAGGTCCTCTTCCATAGTATTTAACCATATTAAGATTATTATTAATGCCACACTGCATACCAATTGCAGGTATATTAGGCAGGGTTGTATCAATTATATCAAGAAAGTATCCCACTTTAATTATTCCCGTTTTATAAATAGTATATTTTAAGGACAATTCCGCTCTGTTTTTAATAACCGTAAAACCTGATAGTATTCCTACAGAATCATTGTTATTGTATAAAACATCAATCCTGTTTAGCTTAACACCGGTCTGATACCATTCTTTCAACTTTTTATGAGGTTTCCATCCTCTTCTGTCATTATCGGTTAAAGGTCTTGTAAAATCAGGTTTTAAAGGCTTATTTATATATTTAATGCCATTAACCGAAAATTCTGTAATTAAGCCATTTTGTTTTGAGATTGTTACGATAAACTCTTTATTTCGTATGTGATAAGTACTATCAGACTCTTCAAGTTCTAATCCGGAATCTTTAATTAAGCTCTTAAGTTTAAGCAACGGTAAAGATGTAAGATTAAACTGATTAGAAGCAATTTCGAATCCTTTCGGAGCCCAGGGTTTTTCACTTTTCAAACAAAATGAAATTTTCATTAGATATTCTTTCCCTTTTTTAAATTTGGGGAAAAAAGATTTAAAACTTATAATTGTATCTTTACCGGCTGCAAGATTAATCGAAGGTAAATATTTTTCGACTTTTAAGACTCCATCTTCAAGTATTTGTATTTTAACAAAATACCGTTGAAGTGAAACTGAAGCATGCCGGTTAACAATTTTTACCAAAACATCAGAGGTATCGATAAGAGAACATTCTACGGGTTGGAATACTCTTTTACATTCATACATAGCAGGTTTGGGTCTTCCTGAAGGGTCTACTATTCCATTTATACAAAAATTCCCGTCATGATATTTCTCGCCAAAATCACCCCCATATGCATAATACTCATTTCCTGCAGAATCTTTTTTAAGGATTCCCTGATCTTTAAAATCCCATATGCATCCGCCAATAATCCTGGGTAGTGAACGAAACAAATCCCAAAAATCTTTCAGATTTCCTGTGGAGTTTCCCATAGAATGGGCATACTCCGAAAAAAATATTGGTCTTTTATCACCAGCTTGATTAACAAGTAATTCCGGCGTAAAAATTCCCGGATAGAACCTACTTACAACATCCACATAATACTGATCTACAGGCACCTGAATACGATGTGCATGATCTTTCGGATAACCTGGCGAACCTGGCGGAATATAACCCTTGACTCTATGATTTCCCTGAGCTGGTTCGTAATGAACAAATCGGGTTATATCAAAATCATGAATCCACTCGGCCATTGCCGCATGATTCGGTCCTCTACCCGACTCATTTCCTAAACTCCAGGAAATAACCGAGGGATGATTTTTATCCCTTTCCACCATCCTTATGGCTCTTTCCATAAAAGCATTTGTCCATGCAGGATCGTTGCTTAATTTACCGCCCAGTCCATGGGTTTCAAGATTCGCTTCATCTATTACCAAAATTCCATATTCATCACATAAATCGTAAAAATAAGGATGATTAGGATAATGACTTGTACGAACACAATTAAAATTAAACCTTTTAAGAGTAATCAAATCCTGTTTAATATCATCTTTAGTCAATGCTTTACCTCTTACGGGATTATGATCATGTCGATTTACCCCATACAACATGGTTTCTTTTCCGTTAATTAACAATTTTGAATTTTTCTTTGAAAATTCAATTTTTCTGAACCCTACTCTAGTACTTTTAGTTTCCAGGATTTTTCCTTCATTATCTTCAAGGGAAACAACAAGAGTATACAAATACGGGGTTTCATCACTCCACAGATGGATGTTATAAAGAGTATCTTCGAGAATTCCGAACTTTACGTTATCAAGTCGCGGGTATGATTCATAAAGTATTCTTTCGGCCTGACATTCCATTTTACTACTTACCAATTTTTTCTCGGCATCAAATAAAAAAGCTTTAACTTTATAACCTTCGATCTTTTTTCCTGTAAAATTTTTAAGACGTGGCCGCAAGCTCAAAATAGCCGAAGTAAAAGTACTGTCAATTTTAGCTTGCCAGTGAATGTCAGCAATTCTTAATGAAGGTTCTGCGATTATCATAACATCACGAAAAATTCCACTCAACCTCCAATGATCCTGATCTTCAAGATAGGCACCGTCGCCCCACCGCATAACTTCTACTACAATTAAATTTTCATTATCGTAATCCAAATACGGAGTAATATTAAATTCGGACGATAAAAAACTGTCTTCACCATATCCTGCAAATGCACCATTCACCCAAACTTTATAAGCAGTGGCCACACCTTCGAAACGTAATGTTATATTCATTCCTTCCCAACCGGCTGGTATTCGAAAATATCGCTGGTAAATACCTATGCTATTATCTTCAACCGGTAGATATGGCGGGATAACAGGATAGAAAGGATAACGTGAACTGCGATATATTGGAAAGTCGTAACCTTTCATCTCCCAATTGGAAGGGACATCAATTTCTTCCCATTTTTCATAATATTTTTCCGTAAAATCTTTTGGTATTAAATCTTTATCTGACAAAGAAACATGAAAAAATTTCCATTTACCGTTCAAATACTTCACCCGGTTACAATATTCCGGATAATATTTTAATGCTTCTTCGACAGTGGAAAACGAACAATAAACTGACCGGGACCTATCACGGTTCAAAGATGTTATATATGAATCTTCCCACGGTTGGCAGGTATATTGGCGCGGCGGAGGGTAATTACCCGCAAATTTTCCATCTACCATTTGAGCATGAATAGAAAAAATTTTAAATATTAATAAACTAATCAAAACCTCTTTAATGCATTTATATCTCATCATTAATCTTTTTATTATCAATTTCATTTTTATCGTAATCAATAGTTTTATTACCGGTAACCAACTTTATTGCATAGGGTTGTAAAGCAGTTGTGATAGTTTTTTTTCTTATTACTTTACCTTTATTTCGTGCCACCACTTCAATTTCGCCCGGTTCATAATTTGCACGCCACATTACATGGTATGTCGAATCGTTTTTACTCCTGTCAATTGCATGGTATTTATACAATCTCTTATCATAAGAGGCACAGTAGCTCTTTCGGCAAAAGATTGTGCATAAAAACTCGACATGGCAATTGAACAAATTTCTATATTATATTTTTCCGCTTCATTCAAAAAATCATTTCTAAAAACAGGATCCAATAACTTATTATCAAAAGTATCTCTATTCCCAAGACCACCCATATCAACTTCAACTCCATCAGCTCCAATTTCAGCTGCTAATTTAAACGATCCCGGTTTTTGTCTTTTTAAAATCATCCAGTCACATATCCCTACTTTATACTTTTTTTACTTTCAGAAAAATTATTTTTATTTATTCCTTTATATGCAGAGATAAAAGGCATAGCAACAGTAAAAATCAATCCGCCTTTTATAATTTCACGTCGTTTCATATTAATTAAAATTTTGTATTAAAACCATTCTTTAATTAGTCAGGCCATTTACCATCTACAATAGGCTCCAACACAAGTTGCGAAGGATCTACCTTTACATATTTAATCCTCTCTCTTCGCCAGGCGTAAACGATATGAACCATTCCTTCATTATCTAGAATTACGGAAGGGTAGGAATATCGACCTTTTGAATTCTCAAGAATTAAAGCAGCATACCAATGAATTCCATCGTAGGATACTGCAACGTTTAAAGGTGTACGAAGCCGCTTGCTATGATTGTATACAAGTAAAAACCTTCCGTCGGCAAGAGTTACTCCATCAATTCCTGAATTATTGTTAGGCAAGGATGTCTTATTTAGAGGGTTCCAAGAAAATCCACCATCGTAAGACCAGCTCTCAAAAATTGCTCTATTTTTACTTCTGCATAATGCCTGCAATGTATCGGGACTATGAACCAATATTGTTGGTTGAATAACCTGAATTTCTTTGAAAGATTTTTTAATATCCTGCGTCTTTAACCAGTTTTTTCCAAAATCAAAGGTAAATTCAAAATGAATGTTCCAACCTCTGTTTTCTGTACTAGAGGGACAAATTAATTTATTATAACCTAACAAAACAGGTTTATTTTTGACTGGACCTATAAAGCCGTAAGGCAATTTAATTTGTTTACTCCATGTCAAACCATTATCGGCGGAGATACGCATATAACCTTCCCACGATGAGGGATTGGGACCAATTTTATAAAAAAGAAATAACTTCTTGTCAGGAGCATAAAACAAAACCGGATTCCAGCATGGGTATCTCAAAGTATCATTAATAATACCGTTAGCCACTTCAATAGGTATAGACCATTGCCCATTTATCTTTCTACTAAACCATATACCAACATCTGGTTGACCCTCATGCGTACCACCAAACCAGGCTGCAACCGGACCATCAGATGTAATAGCTACTGTAGCAGCATGACATGAAGGAAAAGGAGCTTTATCAAAGATAAATTCCTCTTCCACAATACCATTTTTAAAATTTTGTTGCGAAAAAGATATTATAAATAAACTTAATAAAAAAAAACAGCAAGCAAAATTTTTTACACATCATCTCCTCCAAACTTCATTTATTGTTATAAATCGCCACCATTTATTAATTTAATTACCTAACTTAAAATATTCTATTCATTCCGGGCAATACTATATTCTCCCGATTTCAAATTAGTCTCAGTTCTTTTTGTTCTTCTTTATAATATTCACATAAGAATAAACATATGAAAAATAATAAATCTCATCAGTAAACATATTGGATTCTGGGTATTGTCAATTTAAAAATTCAACTACAAGTAACCAATCTCTACCTTCAACCGGAGGTGTTATAGTTAAAGAACTTTTTCTTTCTATAATACTACTATGCGTTTTACTACCATTCTCGGGATTATACCATAGCAATCTGAGTTTTTTCCCTGGTAGAAGTTTCGCATTTATACAAAACTTCCTTCCAGTATAGATATAAAACAGGGCGTATTTCTCGTTTCGCGCAGATGCTATATATTCGTATTTCTGTCCCCTGTTTCCGCAAACAAGATTTGTATCTGGGACTAATTTGAAGTAGAGATATTTCTCCATTAGTTTTCGGAAATATTTCATTTGTCTGGCACCATCACTATTTAAAACATCAAACCAGTATGCTCTTACACCATATGCTTTATGACTATCCCCTGGTCTATAAAATTGCATTACTGAATTATGACCATAGGTAAAACCGCATGCACCTGCCAGTACTGACCAATAAGCGTATCTACGTACATCTCTTGCTGTCCAGCGCGGTTGAGTTGTATCATGAAGACCCTGTGGAATATCTTCATATGATGGTTCGCCGTCCAGTGTTGGTTTTGCTGGTTGTTTATTATAATCCATAAAAACATACTTCCAGTTATCCTCACCAAATTGCAAACCGGAGGTATCTTGATCATACCTTTTATGGCCCGATTGGAACATGTTAAAATCAAGCCAATTTTCATTATGAAACCATAATGAAGAGGATGTTCTCCCGAAGGGATGAAATGAAATCACTTGATTTTTGCATTTTTCGTGCAATGTGTTTCCAAGTGTATTCCAGATATTTGTTGAATCACTACCGAGTGCATCGCCACCATTAAGCCATATAATATTGTTTTTCATTCCATACCGACTTGCCAGAAAACTTGCATATCGCTCTATTTGTTTCGAATTGACCATGCCTTTTCTTACATTACTTCCCCATATAGGGACCAGTGCAAGATATAATTTGTGTTTATCAGCCAGATTAACAACGAAATCAAGATGATCCCAGAAGTCATATTCATCACTATTTTCAAATGAATTACCAGGGGTAACAAGAGGTTTTGAAATGTCCTTACCAGTAAAAGCTGAATCACCATAAAAATTTACAGGTCTCTTTAAATCGTGAATAATCATAATTTGAATAACATTAAAGCCTTGTTTTTTTCTTATCTTGAAGTATTTTTTAATATCCTCGCGTGATAACTTTTTAAGTAGTAACCACCCAGTATCTCCGAGCCAGAAAAATGGCTTTCCGTTTTCCGTAATGAAATATCTACCGTTTCCCGAAATTCTTAAAGAAGGAGTTTCCTCTTTAATCAAACAGTCAGACAAGGGATACAAAATAATACAAAAAAATAGAAAAACGCTTATTATTAATCGTTCAGTTTTTACAGACATCGTTTTTATCTCTATAATTTAATTACTCGATAATTATTCAATTTGGGTCTTGCTATTGAATTTTGATTACTATACGCTGATATCTCGTCAACGGTGGTGTACCGTTGTCCGTTACCTCACAGATGATATGAATGGTATCTCCTTTCTTGGCGTCTGCGGGTACGACAAATGAGGCATTCTGCTGGTCCGCATTTGCGATCTTGACGGTTCCCTCATAGGTATCTGCTTCCTCATACTGCCACCAACGATAGGTCAAAGCGTCTCCGTCGGGATCTGTGGACCATTTAGCACTTAGTAGAATTTTCTCTCCAGGACGAGCTTTCAAGTCGAGCGGATGGGCAAGCTTGACCACAGGTGGATGATTGGCTTCTTCATAAGACTTTACGCACCAGTCAGCTCGTGCTGCAAAGTCATTTTGAATTGCATCAATCCAACGCCACTGGGGCTTGAAATAGGCAGTAAGTAGAGTGTCGTTCTGGATTTTCTTTCTCAGGCGACTGCGTCCCCAGGCTGTTCTGGTATACCATCTTCCTTCAGGATATTGGTAGCCAGGCTCCAACACAGGATCGAGCCAGGTATTCTCGCGCACGCGTACGAACCGGCCGCCCCAGCCACCCCAGTCGGGTGACTCGGTACTTCGCAGACCGTTTGGGACTACATGCAGAAAAGCAGGGGAGTCACCCTCAGAGCGGAAGCTTCCATCATCGTTCGCCTTGTACAAGGCGAGGAGAGGTCCGCGGTCCTGCAAGATGTTTTGCATCATCCATTCTGCGGAAAAGTAAAGCTTCATTTCCTGAGGTATCGCCCGCCTCTGATGTTTGTACGCCATAGCAAGGAACTGGTCAGAGGTGATTGTGAGAATGTTGTACTTTCCCCAGTGCGGACGGATGTAGCTCTGATAGGTACTATCCTGCTCCCAGATTAAGTAAAGCCGGATCTTCTTCGCGACCTCTGCCATTTTATCAGGGTGCTCTTCTTCGATGGTTTTGAGAGCCCTGGCGATGGTATTAGGACCGCCCCAAGCCTGAAGCCAGATCGGACGGCAGTCTGTTTCATCCAGAAGGACATTTACAATGAGTTGTGAGCCGGGGGTAATCTCATCCATTTCACCCTCAGTGTTCACATTCCCGACAGCAGTGCGTGACTTCAGATACTCCGGTGTGGGATACCTGCTGTCGTGTTTAATAAGATTTGGATATACCTGTGCGTAGGCATTCAGATATGGCTTGATCCAGTCATCCCCCGCCCATTTATGTCCACGCCAGTGGTATTGCGAACTGGAGAGAATTATTGCTTCAACGTCAAATTCATTGGCATATAGCAGGAACCGTACCATAGAACACATGTCGTCGATCTCGCCATCGGTTGTGACGATAACACGAGGTCTTTCATATCCAATTTTACTCTGGGCAAATGCGTAGCAGGCATAAAAGATCAGGCTTAAAAAAATAAAAATTCTCATATACCGGTTCATTTTATTACCCTCCCTCTTATAATGAAATAGCTCCCCTTTTACAGAGACTGTAAAATATTTTTACAGATGTAATTTACATTAGACCAAATAAAAATAAGTATTTTAGCTGTGCTTATAAATGTCCCATCCTAAGTAATTTCCTATTGCTTCTTCTAGTATTTCAGCAACTTTTCCGCGTACCATTGCTACATGGTGCTCAAAACCATTCTTACATATATATTTCAATAACTGCTGAAGATTATTAACTTCTGTTACAGCAATACCGCCATCCATTCCATATTCATCTGCGGTGAACTTGCCAACGCCAAGGTATGATTTTATAGTACCCCTCAAATCATCTGTTGAGATACGAAAGAATGTGAAATCACCAGGGGCAACGGGTCCTTTTACAGCACCGAAAGTATCTTCTTGACCCAATACTGTACCTAATACATCCAAGGAACCTATTGTAGGTGTATTCTGCATGAAGCTCTTTGGATAGTTACTGCAGTGTGTGCAGACGCATTTGTTTCTTTCTTGAGCAAAGTTGTTATTCCAATCAAGCAGTGCGGATGGATTTCCAGAAGCTAACGTTAATGCGTACATAGAAACAGCACCAGTAATGTCCACTTCACAGGCGCTTGGCATTAATCTTTCACCCAGCATACTCATTGTCAAACATGATGCACACCCAAAATTATGTTGCAATGAATCCCAGCATTCAATAGCACTAGCATCAATTTCATTTGCTTGTAACCAGTTTTCTACCGCAATAGTAAATTTAGCCTGACGAATTATTTGTTCTTCTTTTGCTCGTGGATCAATTTTGCCATAGGCTTTAATTTCATTAATCTTGGACTTTAATTCTGCAGAATTATTATCTATTTTATTAGCAGATCCAATGATTTCGGAAAGATCTACTGTTACTACTGTTATACCTGATGCCTGAAGGAGCTTTTCGCTTGCACGCATTGTCTGAAAAGGGGATGGACGAGCACCAATTGCACCTATACGAGCATTCCTAAGCCCATTTACAACACGACAAATAGCAGCAAACTTTCTTACATCTTGATCGAACATCTCACTGTCTAACGGATAGGTGTGGTACGTTGTATCAGTAAACTTTATTCCATACTGATAAAAATTATTGCAAACACTTATTTTACCACAGAAAGCATCTCTTCGGCTATAGACATCTACTTTGTCATTATCATCATCACAGGCCTGAACAAGTATGGGTACATTTAATCCTGATAATTTGATTGCATTTACAATTCCTAATTCATTACTAAAATTTGGAAGAACTACAATAACTCCGTCTATTTTCTCCAGATTTTCACGGAAAAATTTCGCACATTTCTTGCCGTCTTCATAAGTATCGACAACGCCACTGGGAGTTTCTGTTGTAGGTAGAATGACATAATCATAGCCTAACTTTTCCATTTTGCGTAACAAGACCTCTCTAGCTTCTTGGGCAAGCTTTACGTTGAAAATATCTCTTGTGCCTACGATGAGGCCAAATGTAAGTTTTTGTTTGTACGCCATTGTTTACCCTCCTTTATATTGGTTTTTGTTATAAGATAGTACGTTGTATTGCTTTTTTCCAGCCATTATAAAGAGATTCAACTTTTTCTATTGACATCTTTGGTACAATATATTCATTTCCTTTTCGCAATGAAGTAACGTCTTCGAATTTAGTCCATCGTCTTAATGCGAATCCATTCATAATCACCGCACCTAAGGCTGATGCTTCCTCAATTGGTGAAACATTAATTTTTCTCTGTAACATATCCGCTTGAAATTGCATCAAGAATTTATTCCTAGTTGGTCCGCCATCAACGCGTATCTCAGTTATTTCGATACCAGACTCTTGAATAAGCGTTATTAAATCTTTTATTTGGTAGGCAATTGATTCCAACGCTGCACGTACTATGTGCGCTTTTGTGGTTCCACGATTCATTCCACAAATTAGTGCTTTTGCATTGTGATTCCACCATGGTGCACCTAATCCTGCAAATGCCGGAACAAAATAAACTCCATCTGTACTTTCAACACTATTTGCAATTTCCTCTGTTTCTTCTGCAGATTGAATAAGCATTAAATTATCTTGCAACCACTTTATTGTACCACCAGTGCAATGAATGTTGCCTTCATATTCATAAAAAACTTTTCCAAGAGAAGAAAATGCAACCGAGGTTACTAAACCTCGAGGGGGTAGCTGTACTTTTTCACCTATGTTTATTGCGATAGAAGAACCTGTACCATAAGTGGCTTTTCCCATTCCGGGAGAAAAACACATTTGCCCTACCAACGCTCCATGCGAATCACCTAATACCCCCGCAATGGGAACTTCGGGTAATAAACCGCTCATGTTTGTTGTTCCATAATGTGCATCGCAAGGTAGTACTTCTGGCATCATGGATCGTGGTATTGTAAAGAGCTCTAGTAATTCGTCGTCCCAATCCAGAGTATTTATATTAAATAGAAGTGTACGCGAAGCATTGGTATGATCAGTTGCATGTATTTTTTTTGAAGTAAGATTCCAAATTAGCCACGTATCTATCGTCCCTAAAATCAGGCGACCTTCGTACGCCGCTTGTCTGGCATTTTTCACATTATCGAGTATCCATTGAACCCCACTTGCTGGGAAATAAGGATTAATTATTAGTCCTGTTTTTTCTAAAACTTTTTGCTCATGTCCTTGCGCAATTAAGTCTTCACAAATTTTTGCACCACGATTACATTGCCAAACAACAGCATTATAAATTGGTTTCCCCGTAAACTTATCCCACACAACAACTGTTTCACGTTGATTTGTTATAGCTACAGAAGAAACCTCATTTGGAGTAATTTTACTTTTTTGCAATAGTAGTTCTACAGATTTGTATGTGTTATGGAGAATTTCTTCTGCATCATGTTCAACCCAACCAGGTTGAGGATAATATTGCTTGTGCTCAACTGATGCTCGAGCGACTAAGTTTAATTTCTCGTCAAATAACATTGATTTTGTTGCTGAAGTACTTTGATCTATGGCTACTATATATTTCATTGATTCTATCCCTCCTATAGATTTGTTGGTTTTTGACATTCAATAAAATTTAATGCTGTCTTAAAAATACCTTCACTGTCTAAACCATAATATTTGAATATCTCTGGAGGTTTACCATGAGCAGCAAACTCATCTGGTATACCGAGGATTTTAACAGGTACTGGATGATTTTGGGAGACTACTTCTGCCACAGAACTCCCCAAACCGCCGTAAATACTATGTTCTTCAACCGTAATAATTTTACCTGTTTCTACTGCAGCTTTTATCACAATATCACTATCGAATGGTTTTATTGTATGCATATCAACGACCCGAGCTTTTATGCCTCTCTCATGCAGCATTTTCCCTGCTTGGTAGCAGTGGTAAACAGTTTCTCCTGTCCCAATTAATGTCAAATCATTACCATCAAGAAGTTGGTTTGCTTTACCAATTTTAAATTCTATATTTTCATTTTCATATACATTCGGCACTGCATTTCTTCCAACACGAATATAAACAGGGGAAGGATAATCGATTAGCTCCTCTACTAACCGCTTTGTTTGATAGATATCGCATGGTAATACAATATTTAAACCGGGAAATGTTCTAAGTACTGCAATGTCATGAAGACTGTGGTGAGAATATCCTAATGCACCGTAACTAACTCCACCACTAACACCCAAAATTTTTACAGGATACCCTGAATAAACAATGTCTAATTTTATCTGTTCTAATGCGCGAGCGACGTAAAAACATGCTGGTCCACAAACAAATACCTTTTTCCCAGCTGAGGCTATCCCGGCCCCAACTCCAACGGCATTCTGCTCCGCAACACCGAGTTCTACAAATTGAGATGGAAGTTCTTTTGCAAAAGAATTAAGTGTTACAGAACCGCGGGCATCTGTGGTAATTGCAATAATGTTTTTATCCTTTTTTGCTAACTCCAATAGTGTATCTGTAAACATTCTTCGACATGGTATCGTATTTGTACCTGACATAGTCATACTCCACTAAGATCCTTCTAATTTTTGAATTTGTTCATCTATTTCTGCCATTGCTATTTTAAATTGTTCTTCATCTGGTACACCGTGATGCCATTTTGCTACTCCTTCGATAAATGATACCCCATAACCCTTTGTAGTCCTGGCAATTATCAACTTTGGCTTTTTATTTGTATAATCCAATGAGTCAAACATTTTGATTAGGTCTTCAATATTATTCCCATTTACCTCAAAAACTTGCCAACCGAATGCTTCCCACCGCGGCTTTAAGGGTTCCAATGTCATCACATCCTCTGTTCTTCCACTAATTTGTAACCTATTTCTGTCAATAATAGCTACCAGATTATCCAATCTGTAATGACTTGCTGCCATGGCAGCCTCATAAACTGAACCTTCATCTAATTCTCCATCTCCCATTAATACATAAGTATGAAACGTTTTCTTATCCATTTTAGCAGCAAGGGATACTCCTACTCCGAAGGATAATCCATGCCCTAAGGCACCAGTATTTAATTCAATCCCTGGAATTTTATTTATCGGATGGCCAGCAAGTGGTGATTTAAAAGAACCGTATGTATCAAGAAGACTATCCTCAAAAAAACCAGCTGAAGCCAATGTAGTATACAATGCTTCTACACTATGGCCTTTACTCATGACAAAACGATCTCTATCATCTTTCTTTGGATTCTTTGGGTCAATGTTCATTACATGAAAATATAAAACAGTCAATATTTCTATGCATGACAAAGAGCCACCGGTATGTCCAGATTTAGCTAAATAGATAATTTCAAGTGTTTTTTTTCTGATTTTAGCCGCTCTAAGTTCTAATTCTTTGATTCTGCTTGTTCTTAACATTATCCCCTTACCTCGCTATAGTTCAAAAGTCTACTTAAGTTACTTCAATCAAAAGGAACTAATTCATTTAATACAATGGGTATTAAACGTAATCACACAGCAACCACAATGATATCTTATCTTTCATACTATTGGCTATGTCTGGATGATTAATGCCAAGTTCTTTATGGCTTTCCATACACTGATAAGCATTTCTGAATTGTTTGTATAAGATAGTCACTTTTGGATTACATGTTTTTTTCATATTCTTTCATCTACTGATAAGGTTTTTGCATCTGCCATTATATTTTTTTCATTAAATAACTTTAGATGCAGTAATTATAACGAGACCAATCAAGTATAAGGTGAACATAATCGCAAGAATTTTATTGGTTCCTGGAGGTGCATCTTTAAACTCTTTCCATACAAATACACCCCAGAGCATTGCCACAACCGGTGCAGCATTACTGAGTGCGTACGAAACAGCTGGATCTCCAGCACCTACTGCCATAAAACTGACTGCCATGCCCGATGCCCAAATAAATCCGCCTAATACGCCTATTAAGTGTGTTTTCAGGTTACCTGAAAAATATTGTTTTATTTTAACAGGTTCGCCTTGAACTGGCTTTGCCATAAAAAATGGATTGAAAATAAATGTTGTTAGGAAAGCGCCAAGTGTGAAGAAAAACACTCCATTAAAAGGTCCGAGGTTTCCCATTCCTCCAGTTACGAATTGTGGATCAAGAGATTTCACAACAAATCCGTAGAAGAAAGCGATAAAGAGACCGGCCAGGATCGATAAAACAATACCCTTTGTGGATGTCTCCTGTTTTTGAGAAGTTAGTTTTTTATAAGCAACCATAATTAAGTAAATTGCAATTAAAACTATAATGACGCCAATGAGTAACATTACTGTTGGTAAAACCGATACCTTAGCGCCACCACTTACTTCAATAATATAATTGAAGATAATCCCACCAAGCCATGCAATACCTCCGCCGATCGGAAACGCAACTGCCATGCCTGCTACAGCAATCGCGGCTACGAGAAGCAAATTTCCAATATTCCAGACTGTGCCGCCAAGCATCGCATAAAAAATACTTTGTAAATCAGCCTGTTGCATGTCTACCCAAAAAGCCCTTCCATGTTTGCCGAGGCTTCCCAGAGTAAATCCCCACAAGAGCGATGTGAGTACCAATCCGGTTACAAAATCCCAATAGAATAATTCAAAACGCCAAGTTTTCGCTGCAAGTTTTTGAGTATTAGACCATGATCCCCAACAAATCATACAAAAGATGAATGCACATACGGCCAACCAATAATTACTTATTAATACCATAAGATCCTCCCTTTGATGTTTATATTAATTTTTTGACTAAACATGCCTTACACAAAAACCTTCAAAAATGAATATTAATTTATTGTTTTCATAAAACTATTGTTACATAAAAAATGAATAAATATTTAATATTATCGAATCAATAACATACTTTTTGTCTCTTTGAATCTACCTGCATACAGTTTATAAAAGTATAAACCACTTGGTAAACTAGAGGCATTCCATTTTACTTGATATTTCCCTGCAACCTGTTTCTTTGCTACCAAACTCACTATTTCTTGCCCCAGAATATCATAGATTTTCAATGTGACAAACGAATTGAACGGAATTTCATATTCAATGACTGTCTCGCTATTGAAAGGATTTGGAAAATTTTGATGTAACTTGAATGCTTTCGGAATTATGTCTGATTTCGATGATTCTACGCCAGTATTATTATTTACATTGATAATAATGCGTCTATATGCATAAAGATTAGGATTGCCTGAATCATGTAGTTCTAGAATTATATGTAGTTCCGCACTGTCTGCACCTGATGGAATATTTACCTTAGGAGTATCTGTGGTACTATTTTTAATGGTTACTTTTTTCTTATATGTACTTGGATTCATATAATAGAACCATTTGAACGAAAGCGAATCACCATCAGGATCGTATGAATCTTTTGCACTCAGTGTGATGGTTTCTCCAGGTCTCGCATTCATTATTAAAACCTTTTTAGTGGAATCACCATTTACTATTGCAACAGGATGATGGTTTACTTCAGAATAATTACTTGTTATCGACCAATCCATTCGCGTTGCAAAATCATTGTATATAGCATTCTTCCATCGACTTATAGAACCACTCCCTTCTGAAGTATTACCATACATGTAGTAGGGATCATATTCTTCTTCACCACTCACGGCTGACATACCTCGAATACCAGCCTTTTTCTCACGGTCAAATCGACCACCCCAGCCACCCTGCCAGACTTCATCGGGATTGTTGAGACCATTGGGAAAAACATGGAAGAATGACGGTGAATCTCCTTCTGTTGCCCATTTTCTATCAGGATATACGGCACCCAAAGGACCATGATTCTGTATATTAGTATCTATCCAAGTATCACTGTATTGCCAACCATAGACTCCTGTAGCCCTTATATAAATCACCTCTGGAAAATTTTTAGCTATCCAAGCGCCTGCATCATCTTGACCGAGAACATCATAAACGCGTATTTTACTTAAAAATTTTTGAACTTCTTCAGGAGTTCTTGTATTCTGTACTTTCCATAGTGCTTGAGCAAGTGTGTTAGCACCACCCCAACAACATATCCAAACAGGTCGTGGATCATCCTTATCAACAGCAGATATGATTAGTTCAGAACCAGGACTATCTTTGCCTGGACCAACATCGTCCATACCATAGCTGCGTTGACCCAATTTGGAAATGGACTGTAGGTATTCAAGAGATGGATAATCGGGATCATGTACTTTGAGATTGGAAACAATCTGCCCATAAGCATTTAGTATATCAATCAACATGTTTATATTTGATTGAGACTTTTTCCAGCAGCTGGTTGTTACAATAATCCCTTCAACATCGAATTCGTTACTCATTAGTAGAAAGTGAACCATCGATTGCTGGTCATCCGGATCTGCTCCAAGATCAGTCATGATTATAATTCGTGGTTTTTGTTGTATTCCATGTGCAAACTCTTGTGAAATCAGCGATAATAAAATTAACACTGGGAAAAAAATGGTTCTCATAATTATCATTATCCCCAATGCAATTATATTCTAGTAATAGAAGGAATGCTACATCTATTTCGGATAGAATATGCTGGATTCCTAGATTTTAAAGACTTTTGATGGCAATTAACCTGCGATACTTTTATTGAAACCAGAGAACTGAACCATCAGGCTACAGTTGCTATTAAAAAAGCGTTTCATTTATTCTGTTTCATTAGATCATGTCGCGTATTCAGTAATATAAAAATATTAACTTATTATTGTTGTTAATTATCAGAGATTATGATTTGAAGAATTAGTATGCCGGTTTTTATAATCACATAATTATATTCATCATTAATATATGGACGGATTCAACACGGAGGGTAATCCTGTTGAATCCGTCCATGAGATAATATTTGAAATTACTTGAGTAACAACATTTTTTTGGTCATCACATCTGAACCCGATTTCAGTCTGTAAAAGTAAATACCGTTGGCTAGATTTGTTCCGTCGAAATAAACGGTGTGTGTACCTCCCGATTTCTTCTCATTAACCAATTTAGCAACCTCATTGCCATGCAAATCGAAAACAGTCAATGTAACATAACCCGGTCTGAAAAGGGTGTAATTGATGACCGTGATTGGATTAAATGGATTCGGATAATTCTGCATAAGTTCAAAAGTCGCTGGTGTAGCGTTTGGTTCACTGGCTATCCTATTAGCAACTGATGCGTGGGTGATTCGGATCTCATCAACAGCAATCCATCCCCAGCCACCCTCAAAGGCATCCACAACCTCAATAATAACTTTCTGACCCGCCAGATCTGAAAGGTCGAGCTCAAAGGAATCTGGCTCTGCTCCAGCTTCTAGTGCTGTGGCTGCTATCAGTAAACTGGCTAGCAGTGAATTATCGTCAGCGGAGAGTACTGCTATACCACAGGAGTTTGTAGCGTAGCCTTCTCCTTCGACTGGATCAAATTCCGGGGCTATTCGGCTATCGCTACCGCCTGCAGCCCAAACCTTCAGAACTGCTCCCTCACCTAACAAAACGGGAGGAGATGTGGCAATCTGATCATTGTCTTCGGAGTGTAGATTGTCACCCCATTGGCTCAAATTGTAGGTATTGAGGTAACTGGACTGACCGCGAGCGTTTGTAAAGTCATAAGGCGGTTCGCCAAACACAGCTTTAAACGGATCGTTGCATGGACCATATTGTAATACGCCATCTACAACATGACAACCTTCTATAACTGCAGGCTGTTGGCCATCAAACTGGTTGGGAGGACCAATAGTCCAGGCTACACCAGCATACGGTAGACCTGTTTCTGGTGCTGCATTTGGCTCTGCTGGAGTCGTTACACCTGTTATTTGCTCATCACCAGCTATATCTGGATTATCGGCAGCAGGAGTCGCCGGTATTAAACACCTCAATTGAAATCCATGATCGTTTCCGTTTTCAAAATCCCAAACAACTACGTCATTGGTGGCGGACTTGATCAGGTATGGATCAGCTGAAAAGGCAAAATTCAAGTACATTAACATTAGCAAAACAACCAAACCTGGTAAAATTCTCCTCGTTTTCATAAGCATCCCCCTTTTTTTAAATTAATAATACACCTAACCGTCTAATAATTACAGTATCATCAAGAATAGTTATTTTCTTCACCTCCTTTCCCAATGGTCTAAAACTTCAACAACTGGCTCACCAAATTCTTCGTAAAAATTGTCTTGACAATTAACCTTTGTCATATTATTTTATTATATGAATAGTTTAAGGACTACCTTTTTTGAGAGCAGAATATGCTGAATTCCGAGAATTTAAAGACTTTCGATAGTAGTCGTCCTGAATTTAAACCTTATGGATTCACGGTAGAAAAGTGGATTCCTAATCTGATGCCCAGAGCTGATAGACATAATGAAATCGAAATTAATCTATTGACAGGTGGCTCTATTACCTATTTGGTTCATGACAAGAAAATCACGATACCTTCAAAGCGGCTGACGGTTTTTTGGGCACTCATGCCCCATCAAATCATACGCTTCAGTCATCAAGTGCCCTATTATGTGTGCACTATTCCTTTTGCGGAATTTATGGAGTGGCAATTGCTACCTTCATTTAAAGACCATATTTTAAAAGGCAAAGTTGTAATCGAAGCCATGGATACAAATTATCAGTATGATAAATATTTGATGGAAAACTGGCTTCGAGATATTTCGACCGGAAATTTAAAACATATCGAAGTAGCAAAGATGGAAATACGTGCTCGTTTGAACCGGTTTGCACTTAACTCAATACCTGCTGAATGTGATGCGGATAAGGAGGGAGAACATGAGTTCTCGATGATCGACAGGATTGAGAAAATTATTATTTTTATTGCTCGTAATTATACGAAGCCAATTAAAAATGAAGATATCGCAAAGGCTGTTGGACTCCATCCCGATTATGCAAATACCATATTCAAAAAATCCTTTGGCATGACGTTGAATAAATATCTACTCATGCAAAGGATCCTTCATGTACAGCGACAGCTTTGTGTGTCTAGAAAGAAAATTACCGAAATTGCTTTTGAAGCAGGTTTTAATTCCCTAAGTCGATTTAATTCTGCCTTTCGAGAAATATGTCATTGTAGTCCTAAAGAATTTAGAAAAAGACATTCACCATTACTAGACTAAAAGAATATTCCGTCACTCGATCCTCGTTGTTCACTTATTTATTTTAATTTTCAATCAGTTTTATAAGACTATCCGTTAAAATATATTAGAAAGCAATGAAAGTTTTAACTATCATCTACGTTGTATAAAACTATGCGAAAACGGTCACAAAGATGGTATGGTATAGAAATTCACATTATTCAGGAAGCAATCCTATTGTATTTCCCTCTTTGACCAAGTTATCCCCCTACTTTTTTCAAGAGATCTGGAAACAAAGATCAATTCCCTTTAATTGAGATGCGAGAGGGGTACAATATTGCTCAATACCTATTAATTACTAATTAGTTGGTATTTTGAACAAGGCTAATAATTGACTCAATTTTATAAGTTTATATATCAAAATACTTATTTCACAAGCAACATCTTTTTCTCAACGTGTAATTATTTGATTAATTTGTATAAAAATATACACTGGCAGTTAGATAACATGTATTGAAAGGTTACTGCATGATTCCATGCATCGTTATTGCCATTTATTAACATTGCTTCTTCTTTACTAAGTATATTATACACCCTCATTATTACAATATTATTTACTATTTTCTGGTATTTGATTGTCTATCCTATCCATGATGTTGGATTAAATGGATTCGGATAATTCCAAGATAACATGAAATCTTGATATTGCTGCTTTCGTATGGCTACTTAAGTGGATTCTTACATCGATCCATACGCTTGGCAAAATCATTAAGGTAATCTACTCGCCATTTGTTTATTGTTTTTGCTCCAATATGTTCCTCTTCTTTCAACTCTTCTGAGGGATTATCTGTCCACCAGTTTGGCAAGTTCGGGTCTGGGTGCAGTTTGTTTGTCTCAGGAGTAGGATATACTGTTATAGTACCCATTTTATTTCTGAGCTCTGGTATATTACTACTAATTCTGTACCTAAATTTTCCAGCATATTTAGGAGAGAAAAGGAATATAACTGTATCTTTCACAACAAATCCGGGTATATCCCTGTCTATCTGCATTATTGCCATTGGGTCTGTAACTGTTGTTGTATCAAATGGTAAGTGTAATTCAAGTACGCCAAATACCTCCAGGCTGTCGCTTTCAGTAGTAAGTCTATTGAAAAGTTTATAGGGTCGATTCCATGCACGCACGTACTGACCACCCCAGCTGGGTTGTGTAGGATCGTCAGGGTTTCCATTAATTAAACGAGCAACTGATGGTGTATCGCCCATTTTAAGTTCAGGTAGTTTTGAATAAAACAGATTCCCTAAGGCTCCATGACCCTTAACATGAGAATTCACAAAACTGCTATTACTATATTCTCCAACTTGATATCCTCCTTTAAACCAGCCCCGATATGTTGCATTTGATTCAATGATCCATAACTCTGGAAAATTCTTTGCTATATACTGATATGCATTAACTGACCATTTTTTGTTAGGACCACCGATCCAATAAACACGTAGTTTTGGCACAATCTCTGGCGCATCATGTAATGCTTGAGCAAGGTCTTCAAGACCTCCCCAAACGAGAACATGTAGAGGTCTGGAATCATCTCGTTTTGCACATTCTATAATCCAATTAGAACCTTCTGTTGGATTACTATAACCAATTGGATTGACAATTTCTATTGCTCCTTGTTTTACGATTTTACGCAATGAATCAGGATGAGGATAGTCAGAAGAATAGGTTATAAGATTGGGATAATCTTTTTCATATGCGTTAATAACTTCAAGGATATGCTGTTTACGTCCATTTCCATAGGGAGAAGAAATAAGACCTTCGATATCAAACATATCGGCATAAACTAGCAGATGCACCATTGATTGAAAATCATCATTATCTGTCCCACCTATGTCTGTGCTAACGATAATACGAGGTTTAGTTGGGTTACCATCTCCTGAAGCACAAGTACTATTAAAAATTATAAATGGTATCATAAATAATGTCAGAAAAATTTTAAATTTCATCCTTACCTCCTTTTAACTGTGCATATAGTAGATTAACACGTTTACTAAAAGCATTTTATCAATATCATCTTTTTCGATAATATTTGTTTTACACACCTTGGTCGAACTATATTTATGACACTGCTCAAATTATTTGTTTCAAAATAATCTTCCTGTATGACTGCTAGTTTCTCTCCTTTGAATACTTCAGCCACATAATTCAGTACTTATATTACTCTAGTAATACAGTAAATACTACATATATTCCGATTATAATATGCCGATATCCGAGGTACTAAAATTGTTTGACAACATTCGTCTTGAATCCAAATCTTATGGGTTTACTGTAGAAAAGTGGATTCCCAACCTGCTGTCAAGAGCTGATTGACATAACTAGATATGGATTAATCTATTGACATGTTACTCTATTACCTATTTGATTCACGACAAGAAAATCACGTTGCAGTTTGCTTCCACATTCGTTTACAATGATATTCTCAAGTATTACTTCTCGTGTGGAGATTGATTGATTCCAGATTCTCGTTTCTACACAAACAGTTGCTTCGTCTTCAGATATAGTCAGGGTGGACACATGAATGACACAAAGCGCTATATTGACGGGATTGGTTTATGTTAACTTGCACATTTGGATAAATGTCTGCACCTGAATAACAATTCTAGAAAGGTTGCTTTATATCAGCACTCTATAACAGGAAATTTTTATTGTTTCTAAGGCATTCGGTTGATTCATATTAAAGGCTGAAGTAACCATAGGGTAGGTTGCCGAGATAAGTGACATTAACCCAGGTGTCGTCATATACTCTCCATTAAATTTTATGGACACTAGCCTGCCCTAATGATCCTGGCTTTTATTGCCAATTTTTTGATAGAGGTTATAATTTCAAGCTAATTGCCGGATTTAGCAGTGGATAGGAAGTTAATATTTATATTTACCGTTATTAGCCCAAGTTTTTTTGTTATGTATCTGTTTGATATTCCTGTACTTTTCTTTGAAATTCCATATTGTTTCTTTTCAGGAATTCTAAAATTCTTGTATTGTTTAAATGACCATATAAATCTGCATGGACACTTCTGGCTTTATTGTAGATTATACTTTTCATTTTTCAATAATTAATTTCTCAAAAATATTGAAAGATTTAAAAGGATAAGATTTGAATTGAGTTTTACAACTAACCGTGTATAGTAATATGGAGTTGTGAGAAAATTTAGCTAATAATAATTTAAATCAAGTTAAAATTTTGGTAAATTTATTGGTTTTTTTGATTGGTAACGAGGTGAAAAACAAGTATATATTAGTAAAAGGGGCGAGAGAACATAATTTAAAAAACATAAATGTAAAAATACCGAGGAGTAAGCTTGTAGTCATTACTGGTTTATCTGGATCGGGGAAGTCTTCTCTTGCATTTGATACGATATATGCTGAAGGGCAGAGAAGATATGTGGAATCTCTGTCAGCGTATGCAAGGCAGTTTCTTAGCCTTATGGAAAAGCCCGATGTAGATTTTATAGAAGGATTATCACCAGCGGTTTCTATTGAGCAGAAATCTGTCTCCCGGAATCCACGTTCAACTGTGGGTACAATAACGGAGATTTATGATTATCTCAGGTTATTATTTGCGAGGATAGGAATACCTTATTGTTATTCATGTGGCAGAAGAATACAGAAACAGACACCCCAGCAGATAGTTGATGATATTCTCAGTCTGCCTGAAGAATCAAGAGTTATTATTCTTGCACCAATTGTAAGGGGACGGAAGGGAGAGTACAGAGATGTTTTTAAATTAATTAGGAGAGAAGGCTTTATTCGGGTTAGAGTAGACGGTGAGATAATGGATGTAGAACGTGATATACGTCTTGATAAAAATAAGAAGCATAATATAGAGTTGGTTGTTGACAGATTGATTATAAGAGATGGTATTAAGGAGAGATTAAGTGAATCTGTAGAGCTTGCTCTAAGAAAGGGGGATGGGCTCCTTATTGCTCTAATTAATGGGGGAGAAGAAAAAATCTATAGTGAAAACTTTGCCTGTCCAGAATGTGGTATAAGTTATGATGAAATATCTCCAAGGATGTTTTCTTTTAACAGTCCATATGGCGCTTGTCCAGCGTGCGATGGTCTGGGGATGAAAATAGAAGTTGATCCTGACCTTGTGGTTCCCGATAAAAGTAAAAGTTTGAGTGAAGGTGCTGTTGTCCCGTTAGGTGAACAGCCAAGGGGTGGTTGGTTTTCCTCTATTTTGAAAGCCCTCGCCAAAAGATATGGGTTCGATTTCGTAACACCTTTTAAGGATTTGCCAAAAGAAGCTCAAATGGCGATTCTGTATGGTACTGGTGATTCACCTCTCTCTTTTGACCTTAGATCCCAGAGAGTAATCGGTGAATATAATGCACCATTTGAAGGTGTTATACCTAATTTGCAGAGAAGATACAAAGAAACGACATCAACTGGTATTAGAATGTGGATTGAGCAATTTATGAGTATGAGACCATGCAGCGAGTGTAGTGGGAGCAGATTAAGGAAGGAGTCTCTATCGATAAAAATTAATGGATTTTCAATTAGTGATATTTCAAGAATGACAGTAAGACAGTGTTACAATTTCTTTGAAAATTTGAAGCTTTCTAAATACGAATATCAAATTGCCCGACAGATATTGAAAGAAATAAAAGAAAGGTTGCAATTTTTAATTAATGTAGGAGTAGATTATCTAACACTGGATAGGTCGGCTCAGACTTTATCAGGGGGTGAAGCACAAAGGATAAGGCTTGCTACACAGATTGGGTCTCAGCTTGTTGGAGTTTTATATATTCTTGATGAGCCGAGCATTGGTTTACATCAGAGAGATAATAAAAGATTGATTCAGACTCTAGAAAGATTAAGGGACCTTGGTAACACTGTGCTGGTTGTAGAGCATGATCGTGAGATGATTGAGTCTGCAGATCACGTAATTGACCTTGGACCTGGAGCTGGTGAGAATGGTGGTTATGTTGTCGTAGAAGGACCACCATCAAAGATAAAGATTAGTAAAAAATCTTTAACCGGTAAATACTTGAGTGGTAAGGAAGAAATCCCTGTCCCTGCTGTAAGAAGAAAACCTACTGATAAAAAACTTATTCTCTACGGTGCAAGAGGGAACAATTTAAAGAATATAAATGTGGTATTCCCTTTGGGATTATTTATTTGCGTAACAGGAGTATCAGGTTCAGGTAAGAGTTCCTTAGTTAATGAGACATTATATCCAGCCCTTCATAGATATTTTTATAATTCTCGTATGCCCACTCTTCCTTATGATAAAATAGAAGGTATCGAATATATAGACAAAGTCATTGATATCGATCAATCTCCCATAGGTAGGACTCCAAGGTCAAATCCAGCAACTTACACAGGTTCCTTTGATTATATTAGAGCCCTATTTGCTTCTTTAAAAGAATCGAAGATCAGAGGTTATAAACCGGGGAGATTTTCTTTTAATGTTAAGGGAGGCCGATGTGATGCATGTGATGGTGATGGTATAAAAAAGATTGAGATGCATTTTCTTCCTGATGTATATGTTAAATGTGAAGAATGTAAGGGGAAAAGATACAATAGAGAAACGCTTGAGATAAAGTATAAAGGTAAAAACATTGCAGATGTCCTCGATATGACAGTGGATGAGGCTTATGAGTTTTTTAAAAATATCCCAAAAATTGAAAGAAAGCTATTAACTCTTAAAGATGTCGGACTTGGTTACATAAAGCTTGGTCAGCAGGCTACAACCTTATCTGGAGGAGAGGCGCAAAGAGTTAAGCTTGCTACAGAATTAAGCCGCCATTCCACTGGAAGGACAGTTTATATACTGGATGAACCGACGACAGGTTTACATTTTCATGACATAAAAATGTTGTTAAAGGTGCTCAACAGGCTTGTTGATCAGGGTAATACTGTAATTGTAATAGAACATAATCTGGATGTTATAAAAGTTGCAGATTATATAATAGATCTGGGTCCTGAAGGTGGAGAAGATGGTGGCTATATTGTAGCCACAGGCATGCCTGAAGAAGTAGCAATGGTTGAATCTTCATATACTGGGATGTACTTAAAAAAAGTACTTGGAATTGAATAAACTTTTGTAGTATTCTTAATACATATTTGTAGTATCATAGCAACACGTTTTATCTATATGTTTTTTTTTTTATAGACGAGAGAATCGTTTGGCACACATATTGAGTAATATAATAACTAATTTGATATTTGAATACCCCCTCACCAATCCCCACAATAAATGACACTGCCCCTTAGGCTGATTGGTGTTCCGCCCGGAACACGGTCAGCCATTTTTTATATATACCCATGTGGTTAACCGAACTTGTTAAGACTCGTTAAGAACTGGATTTAAGGAAGAAAATTAGTGATTATCCGTAAAATTTTGTTATGATAAGTAAAATAGGTGAATTGTTGGAGAATAAAATCGAATCATGTTACAGTTTTGCTTAAAGGAATTTGATAATTTTGGAATTTCATTACTTTTTTAAGAACATGAGGAATTTTTGATATATTGAATGTGAATACTATTGGTAATAAATGCAGATTCAAGATTTATCCCAATTTGATGGTATGTGCAAAAAAGAGAATAGTATATAGAGTTCATCTGCGGTTTAAAGGCTAAATTTAATATATCGTTGTGACATCATAACAGGACAAGTTACAATATTGGGATATTCCTCTAGGCGACAATTCAGTCATAATGATTTTTAACGTAGAAACTGAATTATCTGAAAAAGCAATCCAGTAGCGAATTGTGTTTTGGTGATAGCACAGTTTGAATTTACTGAAAGTTGCAGCATAATTGTCTTGGATAGTATATGGTATATGCACTTTTATGAAGGTTTATAGATACAGTGATTGCAGAGTCCGAGCTATATCTGGAAGCTATTTGAAATAGAGATACTTGCCTTGAAAATAAAATATATAAAAAGTATTATAAGAAGGGATGATTTGATAGAAAGAAAGTTACTTAATAAAATTGAAAATGTGGAAATTGATAGTAAATAAGCCAATTGAGAATGTGAGCAATAATTAACAAATAAATTTGATACTTTGAAAATTTTTAATTATAATCAGGGGGTTAATTTGTATAATTTTGCTAAAATTTTTTATTGGAGTAGATGATGAATGCCAGAGAATTGATAGAGCTGGAACAAAAATATGGAGCCAGAAATTATAATCCGCTTGATATTGTAATTACAAATGCGTACGGAGTCTGGGTTGAAGATATAGAAGGCAAAAAGTATATGGATTTTCTTTCTGCTTATTCAGCTGTAAATCAAGGGCATTGTCATCCCAGACTCGTTAAAGTTATGCAGGAACAATGCGCAAAGCTGACTCTAACCAGTCGTGCTTTCAGAAACGATCAGTTACCACTCCTTGCAAAGGAATTGTGCGAGCTTACTGGCTATAGCAAAATGATACCCATGAATTCTGGTGCTGAGGCAGTAGAAACTGCAATTAAAGCAGTGAGAAAGTGGGGATATAAAGTTAAAAAGGTTGAAAAAGATAAAGCTGAAATAATAGTATGTGAGGGGAACTTCCATGGGAGAACAATATCAATAATCTCTTTTTCAGGGGAAGAACAGTATAAAAGTGGCTTTGGACCATTGACTCCAGGATTTGTTATTGTACCATACGGTGATGTTGATGCGCTTCGGAAGGTTATAAATAAGAACACTGTTGGGTTTCTGGTTGAGCCAATACAAGGAGAAAATGGGGTTGTGATACCGCCTGATGGCTATTTGAGGAAAGCTTATGAAATATGTAAAGAAAACAATGTTATATTTATGGCAGATGAGATCCAGAGCGGATTGGGAAGAGCTGGAGCTCTTTTCGCTTGTGAACTTGAAGGGGTAAGACCTGATGTATTGATAATTGGTAAAGCTCTTGGCGGCGGTATGTATCCTGTATCAGCGGTTTTATCAGATGATGAGATCTTGGGTGTTTTTAATCCTGGAGATCATGGTTCAACTTTTGGTGGTAATCCACTTGCCTGCGCTGTAGCGAGGGAAGCTTTGAAAATAATAGTTGAAGAAAACCTTCCGGAAAGATCAAGGAAGCTTGGAAAATATTTGATTGAGAGGTTAAAAAATATAAAGAGTCCTTTTATAAAGGAGATTAGAGGTAAAGGATTGTGGGTAGGTATTGAATTGAAAAAGGAAGCCGGTGGAGCAAGGAGATTTTGTGAAGCCTTAAAGGAAGAAAGGGTATTAGCTAAGGAAACCCATGAACATGTGATAAGGTTAGCACCACCACTAATTATTGAAAAAGATGAACTTGACTGGGCAATTACAAAGATTGAGAAGGTTTTAAGAAGCAATTAAAAAAATTATAGGAGGGTGTAATGGCAAAAGATGTTATTGAAGGACTAAAGCCGGAGAGATTGTGGCATTATTTTTATCAAATAAGTCAGATACCAAGAGAGTCAAAACATGAGGAGAAGATTATTGGATATATTATAAAAGTAGCCAATGAGCTTGGTCTGGAATATAAAAAAGATGAATTTGGGAATATTGTTGTGATAAAGCCTGCAACAGAGGGTAAGGAAAATTCGCCTGGGGTAGTAGTGCAGGGACATCTTGATATGGTATGCGAAAAGAATAAGGATGTTCATCATGATTTTTCCAAGGATCCAATTAAACTTAAAAGAGAAGGTGATTATATAACTGCGGATGGGACGACACTTGGCGCTGATAACGGTATTGGGGTTGCAGCGATGCTTGCACTTATGGAGTCTAAGGATGTTAGACATCCCAGATTAGAACTTTTATTCACAGTTGATGAAGAGACAGGGCTGACTGGAGCGAGTGCTTTAAAGCCAGGTTTTATTACAGGTAAATATATGATAAATTGCGATTCCGAGGAAGATAATGCTATATATATTGGCTGTGCAGGTGGAAAAGATACAGAAATAACACTTGCAATAGAGTGGGATAAAAAACCTTCAGATTATATTGATATATTATTAAAAATTACTGGTTTAAAAGGTGGGCATTCCGGGCTCGATATTCATCTGGAGAGAGGTAATGCAATAAAATTAATGAACAGGCTATTGTGGGATCTTAATAATGAAGTTGATTTTATGATGTTTTCAATAGATGGAGGTAGCAAGCACAATGCTATCCCACGTGAATGTGAAGTTAAGATTTCATTAAAATCGGATGACGTCGAAATTTTGGAGAATTACATAAAGAGATATCAGGAGATTTTTTTAAAAGAACTGGATAAGATAGAAGAGGATGTTAAGATAAGTTACCAGGTATTGGATATAAAAAATAAGACAACCTTTTCGAAGCCATTCCAGAGGAAGCTGTTAAATCTGTTATATAGCATTCCTCACGGTGTGATTAAGAAAAGCCAGCAAATACCTGATTTAGTAGAGACGAGTACAAACCTTGCAACTGTAAAAATTGTTGACGGAAAAATTAAAATAGGAACCAGTCAGAGAAGTTCGGTTTCAACAGAAATTATCGATATCGCAAATCAAGTAAAGGCATGTGGATTACTAGCGGGTGCAGAGGTTACACAGGGTGCCGGATATCCTGGATGGACACCAAATATGGATTCTGAAATTCTGAGGATAATGAAAGAAACATATAAGGAGTTATTTGGGGAAGAGCCTGAGGTTAAGGCTATTCATGCTGGTCTTGAGTGTGGTATAATTTCTGAAAAATATCCTGGTCTTGATATAGTTTCATTTGGTCCAACAATTATAGGCGCACATTCACCTGATGAGAGGGTTTTCATCCCTTCAGTTGAAAAATTCTGGAAACTTATAACAGAAGTGTTAAATAAAATATAATTTCAAAAAGTCTAGCTAAGTTTCATAGCTTGATTGAGCTTGACATTAAATACAATTATAGGTAAGATAGCTTTAGATTATTGAATAGAAAGGAGAATTAATGGTTGATATTGTATTGGCAACCAAGAATGAAGATAAGATTAAAGAAATCGAGAAGATTTTTAATGTTGAAGGTGTAAGAATTCATTATCTTTCGGAGTTTAAGGATATTGGTAATATTAGAGAAGATGGAACCTCTTATTATGAGAATGCATTAAAGAAAGCGACAGCTGTTTATAATGCAACAAAAATGCCTGCAATTTCTGATGATTCCGGTTTGGAGGTAGAAATTTTGAATGGGAGACCAGGTATTAATTCTTCAAGGTATGCCGGTGCAAAGGCGAGTTATTCTGATAATATTTATAAGTTAATTCACGAGGTAAAACGCTATCCCGTAAGTCAGCGCAGAGCTGTTTTTAAGTGTGTAGCACTTTTTTATCATCCTGATTTGATATTGCATGAAGAGGGAACTGTTGAGGGACTTATTATTACAAATCAACTTGGCAGGAATGGATTCGGGTATGATCCTATATTCTTTTTGCCTGATCTTGGAAAAACTTTTGCCGAGTTGGAAATTGATGAAAAGTGTCAGATAAGTCATAGAGGTATTGCTTTTAGAAAGCTTGCAGAATCAATAAAATCAAATCTGGATAAAATTGAACAATTAAGTTAATACCTGGGGATATAAAACCGAAACCGTTACCTAATAAATTTTCAAAAATAAATAGGAAACATAAATTGATAATGTTAAATGGGAAACTTGTAGTTATAATAGTTCTGCTGAATTTTACCCCACTAGTTATGGCTAGTGGTATATCTGGCATTACATTTCCAATTAAAGCTGATTTAATTAAAAATTGGTTTTCAGATTCTTCATTAGATAAAAGGTCAGGAATAACTTTATATGGAGATAGTTCACTGTGTAATTACATCTGCAAAGATATCTTGAAGGTTAATGTTAGAAATATTGAGAAAATATGTGAGACAGATTACAGTTATAAGAATTTTGTTTTTAGAACCTTTCATCACGAAATGGAAATTTTCCTGCCAAAGGTAATCCCAGTTGAAGATTATTACAGAATAAAATGCGGTATAAATGCAAGGAATCTTCTTGTAGAATCATTGTGGAAAGAAGAAGAGGGTGAGGAAGGTAGGAAGACGAGGCAGATAGAATTAAAAGTTGCGGATATTGCGGGTCAAAGCGTATCGTTGAGGATTTCCGGTAATATAAATATAAATGGTAAGTTACAAAATCAGTCACGCTCTCAGGTACGTACGGGTATAAGGGAGGGTAGGTCAACTACATTTATTATTGACCAAAAACAACAGTTAAATATTGAGGGACGTATTGGAGATAGGATAAATCTGCTGGTAGATCAGGATAGTGAGCGGGAATTCGATTTTGAAAATAATTTACGCATATTGTATACAGGTAATGAAGATGAAATAGTTCAGAAGATAGAAGCAGGAAATGTTACTTTAAGCTTGCCTGCAACACAATTTGCTACGTATTCAGCTAAGAACAGCGGTTTATTTGGTTTTAAAACTTTAATGAAAATTGGTGGGCTGGATATTACAACTATAGCAAGTGTTGAGAGAAGTAAGAAAAACGCATTGAGTGCTGCAGGTGGCGAGACTGAGACCACTTATGAAATCTATGACTATGAATACCGTAAAAATTTGTACTTCTTTCTTGATGAAACATTTAGGGCAAATTTTTATCCTCTGATAGATGGCAAATTCAAATATAGAAACGAGGTTGTTGATGTTATAGAAGTTTATAAATCGGTTAATGTTGAAGAACCCGGAGTTGTTTATGGTGTTGCTTATGTAGACCCAAATGACCCGTCTAAGTATCCTAATTTAGCCGAGAAGAGACTGTTTATAAGACTTGAGCCCGATAAGGATTATGAAGTTAATAGAGATCTCGGTTTCATTAAATTTAGTACTTCTTTAAGAGAGGATGAGGTTGTAGGAGTTGCCTATCGTGTCATTGATCCTATAAGTGGTAATACTGTTAGAGAATACGGTGATTGGGATAGAGATTTAGCGGATACAACTCAGATAACACTTAAATTATTGAAGCCAAAAAATATGTTGCCAAGTCATCCATGCTGGAATTTGGAGTTTAAAAATGTGTATTATCTCGGGTCGACAAATATCAAAAAGGAAGGTTTTGAATTAAAAATTGTGTACACACGGGGAAGCACCAAGAAGGATGAAGTTGCCGATGATGGACAATCATTTTTGCAGAAGTTTGGGCTCGATGTAAGAGATCAAAATGGTAATCCTACTCCGGATGATATACCCGACCTTGATATAGGGGCAATATTTAATCTTCAAACGGGTGAGTTATGGTTTCCTTATTTGAGACCATTTCAATATGGTTCACAGGATGAAAGTGGTGAAAAAAATCCTAATCTGAGCGAAAAATATAGCTGTTCTGCAATGTATGATAGTAGTAGAACAGATTACAATGATATCTATAGTGACAGTAAGTTCAAGATAATTGTAAAATATAAAAATAGAAGTTCTGTAATAAACCTTGAACCCATGATTATAGAGGGAAGCGAAGAGATTACTCTAAATGGTTCACAATTAAGAAGGGGGGTAGATTATACACTAGATTATTTTTCAGGTACACTTACCCTGCTAAATGAAGCGGCCCTTGATCCTAATGCGGATTTAAGAATAAGCTATGAGACAAATGAATTGTTCCAGGTAGATAAAAAGACTATTCTTGGTGCTCGTGCACAGTATAGCATAAATGAAAGGTCATTCATAGGTGCTACGTTACTTTATTATTCAAAGTCAGTTATGGAAAATAAGGTTGAGTTAGGCTATGAGCCCATGAGAAATTTCCTATGGGATATAAATGGAAAATATTCTACCAATTTGAACTTTTTGAATAGAGCTTTAAATATGATTCCAGGTTTAAGATTGGAACAGGAATCGAGCTTCGACATAGAAGGTGAAATTGCTCAAATTAGATCAAATCCCAATACTATCAACAATAAAAGGACTGGTGATTATAATGGTGTTGGATTTATAGATGATTTTGAAGCCTCAAAGAGGACAATTTCGCCTCCAATTATAAGAAGATATTGGTCAATCTCATCTGCACCAGTAGGAAAGACTCAAAATGAGAGAGGTTATCTGTTTTGGTTTAATCCCTTTGGTGGTGTGCCGACCCAATCAATCTGGCCTGATAAAGAGGTAAGTTATAGGAATCAATCGGATATTACAGAGGTTCTTGTATTGGGTTTTGTCCCCGATTGGGCTATATCAGTAACTGATGGGTTAGTACCAAGAGAAAGTGCATGGGGGGGAATAATTTATCCTTTTCCATCAAGTTACTATGACCAGACAAAAACTAAGTTTTTAGAAATTTGGATAAAAGGAGACCACGGAAGGCTTCATATCGATCTTGGTGAAATTAGTGAAGACGTAAACGGAAATGGTGTTTTAGATAAAGAGGATAAACCTGATCCTGGCTCTGGTTATAAGTTTGGTAACGGAATTGTGGATCCGGGTGAAGACGTTGGACTGGATGGCGTACCCGATGAGGAGGAATATATTGTCACCACAAGTGGTGATACACTCAGGTATGGCGATGAAAGATTAAAGAGATATGGACGTGATCCCGAAGACCCTCATGGAGATAACTGGAAGTGGAAGGAAACATCAACCGATTATAGAAAAATCAATGGGACAGAGGGTAACTATAATAAGGATGTAGGGGGAAATTTCCCCGATACTGAAGATATGGATAATAATTTGACGCTTGATAATAGGAATGATTATTTTACTGTATCATTTTACCTGGATGAAAGAGGTGACAAATACGTTGAGGGTAGGACATATTATGATAATGGTAGGCCAACAGGCTGGAAATTATATAGAATACCGATTAGTGAATTTACAAAGATTGATCCAGCTGGAAATATTTCATGGGATAACATACGGATGTGCAGGTTATGGGTTGATGAATTCTCTAGAAGCGATACAATTATGATTGCAAAGATGGAATTTGTATCAAATGAGTGGGAAGAACTTGGAGTTGCTAATGGTTTCGACCAGCCATTCACGCAAAATGAGGAAGCTTTCGCGATAAAGGTCATTAATACTGAGGATAATCCCGACATATATAAACCTCCAAAAGGGGTCGAAGGGGAATATGATCGTGTGAATCAGATAAGATTAAAGGAACAGTCATTGGTGTTATGGTTTGATGGGGAGGAGGGGTTAAAACCCGGACAGATAGCCGCAGCAAGAAAGGATCTCAGGGAAGCATTAAGTTTTATAAATTATAAGAAGTTAAAATTATTTGTCCATGGTAAAGATATTAAAACAGCTGATGGCTTACGATTTACAAAGAATGATACAACGGGATTAGTATTTTTTATTAGGTTTGGAGAAGATATAGATTATTATGAGTACAGACAGCCAATATTTTCAGATGAACAAATCTTTTGGGATAAAAGAAATTCTATAGTAATCGACTTTAATTTCATAACGGGATTAAAAACTTATATTAGAGAATCGGATTTCCCCGGTAATGATTCGGAGCCACAACAGTTTTTCTTATACAGAGATGAGGAGGGGAAAATTATAAGAAGAGTCTGGAAGGAAGTCAAAGGCGGCAAATATACAGGTAGGGAAATAATAATAAACAGGGAACCAACTATAACAAAAGTGAAGACATTGACGGTGGGATTGATTAATACAAATGGGGCGAAGGTATATTACAATGTTAGAAGTGGTATTGAAGAGATAAAAATATTCAGGAAGAATTCCGTTAGAAATACTCTAAAAGGTGAAGTCTGGATTGATGAATTAAGATTATCTGATGTAAGGAAGGAACCGGCTATTGCATATAGAACCAGCATCAATTTTAAATTATCTGATCTGGGGTCAATGAATATTCAGTTGAGCAGAAAAGATGCAGATTATCACACCGTGGAGCGGGGACCGTCACAAAATGCAAATGCTCTTAATACCAATAAAGATTTCAGAATAAGTACAAGCTTGAATCTTCAAAAGTTTTTCCCGAGAAGCTGGGGTTTAAGATTACCCGTCTCAGCCAGTTACAACCAGAACACTGCTATTCCCATGTACTTTATTGGGAAGGATATTCTAACGGGAGATAGTCCACCCGACAGCTTGATATCTAGTAGAAAGAGTTACGGTTATACAGTACGGTATAGCAAGACTCGCTCAGATAATTGGTTTACGAAATACACAATTGACCAGATCACTCTCAGCTTTTCCGCTTCTTTTCAGGATTTTTCGGATATTTATACAAGGTTTAATAGATCAAAAAGTTATAGAGGGAATTTTTCTTATTCTATCCCCTTTGGAAGGAATAATTATGTAAAATTATTTTCGTGGGCTGAGTCTATTCCTATAATAGGTGAAAAGATAAAAGATTTAAAGCTTTATTATACTCCTGAGAAATTTTCTGTAAATCTTTCCAGTGGTGAGTCAATTTCTAAGAAGATTAGAAGAGATAACGGGGAAATTTATAATAATTATACGTTTGGATTGAATCGAACTTTTAATTTTTCATACAAAATCTTTGATAATTTAAACTTTTCGATTAATAAAAGTATAGCTAGCGATATGCGGGAATTTGGAAATGACAAACTAAAAGCAATAAAAGAGCTAAAACCAGGGAAAGTAAATAATATTTCGGAAGGATATGATATTAATTTTAATCCAACCATTGCTTTTTTAAGGCCAAATTTTTCCTACAGCTCCAATTTTGCATGGAGTGAACCTATTAATAGTACAACAAAAAGCATTGATCAGATTAGCAATCAAAATAGAATCATGACATCAGTAAGTATAAGTCTTAAAAGATTATTGGAAACATTTTATAAACCAGAAGGCAGTTCGTCGTCTGGGAGAACAAAGAGAGGCCGTCGTAGACCTAGTCTGCCCACACCAACGGTAGATAAAAATAAAAGGGGTGAAAAGGTGAAGAATATCCCGATACTGGATCACCTATACAAGATTCTGGATAAAGTAAAACCAATATCATTTAGTTATTCATTAAGTAATTCTATTGCTAATTATGGTAGGTATGGAAGACCTGATCTTTCGTATAGGATAGGTTTTAAAAAAGATCCCGGTTTGCCAATTATTCAGGAGGAAATTGGTGCAAACATAGATAATATTGTGAATAATTTTGATCTTTCAGCTTCAACAGGTATTGATATTTCCAGAAATATAAAATTGAATTTTAATTACTCACAGAATTCCGCAATAACCAGGACTCAGTTGCAAACAAACAAAAATTTGAATAGAAGCTTTTTACCACTTGGGAAAGATGGAAGCGACGGATTCCCTTTTCCCTCATGGCGTCTGAATATTTCTGGATTACAGAAATTACCGATTTTAAATAAGTATTTAACTTCTCTTTCTTTGAGCCATTCATTTCTTGGAAAGTCTACGAAAATTATTCAGAACGGGAGGATGATTAATACAATATATGTTTCAAACTTTCAGCCACTTGCTGGTTTAACCTTTAATCTTAAAAAAGGTATAAATGGTAACTTTAACCTTAGCAAAGGTAAAACGATTTCACTCAGGCAGGGAGATACAGAAATAACTGAAAAAATGAATATGGTTTCTACATTATCATATAGAAAAAGAGGTGGTTTGAATATTCCATTGCCATTTTTAAATGATGTCCAGCTTGATAATGATATAACCTTCAATTTTAGTTTTGATTACAGCTATTCTGTTAAAAAGTCTAAAAGGAAGAATGGTACAAGATTCACAAAACAGGGAGAAAATAAAAGCTGGCGAGTGTCTCCTAAGATTAGTTACTCTTTTACGAATAAAGTGACCGGTGGTATATTTTTCGAATATGGTGAAAGCTATGACATTTATACAGGCAAGAGAATAACAAGAAATGGTGGCTTTGATATAAACATTGCAATAAGGGGATAAGATATTTTTAAACATTTGAGAATGTTAACACCTATCATTTTCATTTTTATTTTTATTATAAACTGCTCGAATGGGATGAAATTCGACGGAGAGAAAGCATATGAATATCTTAAAATGCAGTGTAACTTAGGTCCAAGATATCCGGGCTCTGATGGACATATGGCATTACGAGATACATTGATTAATCATATGATAAATCTTGCTGATACCATATTAATACAGGATTTTGAGGTGTATGTAGAACCTGATAAGAAAAGTCTGGCACTTACCAATATTATCGGTGTTTTTGAAGGAAGAAATAATAATAGAAGTATTTTACTTGGTGCCCACTGGGACACAAGACCCAGGGCAGAGCTTCATCCCGATTCTGATAAGAGGTGCTATCCAATAATCGGAGCTAATGATGGAGCCAGTGGTGTGGCTGTGCTAATGCATATTGCTGAGATATTAAATATGTTTCAACCACCGTTGAATGTCATTGTTGCTTTCTTTGATGGAGAAGACTGGGGGTATCAGGGTAGTCTCGAATATTTCTGTCTGGGATCTAAACATTTTGCTAAAAACCTACCGATTAGAAAGCCCGATGAAGCTATAATTATTGACATGATAGGGGATAATGACCTAAGGATTCCGATCGAAAGGTATTCCTATAGAATTGCTCCCGAACTTATAAAAGAAATCTGGAATATTGCTAACAAGAAAGGCTATAAACAGTTTGATTTCAGTCTGGGAAGTTTCATTTATGATGATCATATGCCTCTATATGAGATTGCAAAAATAAAGGCAGTTGTTATAATAGATTTTGAATATCCTAATAGGTGGGTTAATTACTGGCATACTTTGTATGATACTATAGATAAATGCAGTGCCAATAGCCTTGCTATCGTGGGAGAAGTTTTACTGGAATACGTCTATTCTAAATGAGAAATTATGAATTTGAAAAAGCCCTTCTGGTTCAAAGTTAAATTGTCAGGCAATTTTGATAAGGAAATTGTTACATATATTTTATCGGAAGCTGGATCGTTGGGCTGTCAGGAGGTAGATGGTGCCCTGATAGCTTATTTCTCTCAAGAACTGAACATAAATAAAGTAAAGGAAAAAATTCACGAGAAGCTTACAGTGTTTAATATAAGTGATTATGAGATAAAAATTGATACTATCGTAGATGATGGGTGGTCTACCAGATGGAGAGATTATTATAAGCCAATTTTAATAAATAATTGTTTCTATATTAGACCACCTTGGTATCCGAAATTAAGTAATGAATACATTGATATAGTTATAAATCCTGGTAGTGCTTTTGGAACAGGTACACATCCTACAACTCAGATGTCTTTATATTTTTTGAAAAAATATATTTTAAATGATTCAAGGGTTCTTGACGCTGGTTGTGGCTCAGGGATATTAACAATTGCTGCCTTAAAGCTTGGTGCTGGATTTGTTATAAGTGTTGACAATGATAGCATGGTCAAGAATAATTACATAAAAAATTTAAAACTTAACAATATCAAAAAAGGTTATGAACTAATAATAAAAGATGTTACTTTATTAGAAGATTTTAATTTTGATGTAATTGTTTCAAATATTGATATAAAGAATAACATTAAACTTTTAAATTTACTACTTGAGGAGAGGTTAAGACCTAAAGTGATGATATTTTCTGGCTTTTTAAAAAGAGAAAATAGTAAAATTATGAAATTATTAAAGGAGTATAAAATCGATGTAAAAGACTCTGGCGAATTAAGAGGGTGGTATGCAGTTGTTATATAGAAAACTTTTTGTTCTTATTTTGGTTATAATTATTTCGCTTCTAACCAATTGTTTTGACTCAAATGGCAATAAACAGGTCGAGGCTATTTTCGAGATTAGAGCTCTGGGATTTAACTACAGCTTTCAGGATACATCAATTTTTATCTGGGCTGAAGTGTTCGATCCCGAAGGAAATGAAAATATTGACTCCGTTAGATTTAGTATATATAAAATTGCCGATTATTCAGATGAGATCTTAATTGATAGCGGATTCCTCGATGACGATGGAACTGAAGGTGATATAATTTCAAATGATGGTATATATTCTAAAAAAATAATAGGTATTAATCTGGATGAAGGTTATTACAAATTAATAGTGATTGCGGTGAATAAATCTGGCGAGGAAACTGAACCGGGTATATTTTCGGGTTATATTTCTATAAATAGTGCACCTGTAATCTACCTTCTTGAGGCTCCAAAAAGTTTTGAGAAAGGTGATACTTTAATTTTTAAAATAAGAGCAAGTGATCCACAGGGGCTTGATGATATAGTATCAGTAAGGTATTTCATAAAACTACCCACAGGAGAGATAAAAACACACTATACATGGGCTTTGAGAGATGATGGACAGTTTGGCGATGAGGTTGCGGGTGATGGGATATATACGGTGTATCAACCGTCGAATAAGAACAGCAAATATCAGGGAACTTTTAGCTTTTACTTTTACGCTCAGGATTTAAGCGGGTTGTTTAGTGATACGCTCAGAGTAGATATTAGAAATCCAGGTGTTACATTGAAATCACCTAATGGCGGAGAATGTTATAATTTAGGTGATACGATAAAAATCTCCTGGGAAAGTGCTTTTATACTTCAGTTGAAGTTGGAAATTATAATAGTTGATAAAGATCAGACGATAAATATAGATACAGTATATGCAATGGTTGAAGAATATAACTGGGTGGTTGCTGCTGATTTCCCAATGCCCAGCAATTGTAAAATAAGAGTTTTTAATATAGAAAAGGACTCTCGATTTGATGAAAGTGATGGGGTTTTTAAAATAGGGGATTGTAATTAGAATTATGAAAAGGTTTATATTATTTATAATTATTTCGTTAATAGGGATTACTACAAATGTACAATTAAATGCTCAGCTTTTCAGGCTCATGAGTCCTGATATATCGGATACAACGATAACTTACCCTGGGCTTGCAAGTAATGGTGTAACGTCTATTCTGCCAATGGGAGAGGATAAAATATGGTTTGGTACTGGTAGGGGTTTGTCGGTTACTTACAATTTTGGCAATAGTTTCGAGAGCTTTTTGCCTGGTGCAGGTATAATGCCAAAAGGTGGTATATCTGCAATGGATATAGAGGATTCAACAATCTGGATAGCTGGTGTATTTGATACCCTGATAATGGGAGCTTATCTACAAGCGGGGGGTGGTCTTTCATATTCTATTGATGGTGGTAAGACATGGAGATGGATACCTCAGCCAGTTGATGATAAGTCGGATACAGTAGAAAATTGGTATGGGCATAAGGTGAAATTTTTACCTATTACGACTAATGTTCAGAATACTACATGGGATATAGAAATAACAGATAAATATGTTTACATAGTAAGCTGGGCAGGAGGGCTCAGGCGAACGTCTGATTTTGGTATGACCTGGGAAAGAGTCCCATTGCCTGATGATGATTATAATTTTCTTAAATGCGGTCCTATTGATTATCCCATTGACCCTCGGGATCCACCTAATGGAAATCATAATCATAAAGGATTTAGTGTGCTCGCGTATAAAGATACGCTATGGGTTGGCACTGCAGGTGGAATAAATCTTGGGATAGTTAATGAGAATGGATGTATTTCATGGAAAAGGTTTACTGCGCAGAATAGTGGGATATCGGGTAACTGGGTAGTTGATATAAAAAGACAGGTTTATAATGGTAAAAGCATAATCTGGGCTATAACCCTGAGGGCAGATGATGTATCAGAATTTAATGCATTAAGTAAATCAATTGATGGTGGTAGAACGTGGCAAACCACACTAAGAGGTGTCAGAGCATATAGTATCTCATTTTATGATTCTGTTGTATTTGCATGTACTGAGCAGGGTTTATATAAATCTCTTGATGGTGAAAATTGGGCTAAGTATAAACCAATTGTGGATGAGGTGAAACGAGAACGTATTTATTCTAAAGAGGTATTCTGTGTATTTATAGATAAAAGATTAACACCAAACCAAATGTGGGTTGGGACAGGTGATGGCGTAGCAAGGACAACGAATGATGGCCTGACCTGGGAAATATTTAGAGCATATCAATCTGCAAAGCAGGATGATAAAATGAAGGTCTATGCCTATCCGAATCCATTCGCTCCGAATTATCATAATAGACTAGCAAATGATGGATATGTAAGAATTCAATTTTACTTGGATAATCCTGCTGAGGTACAATTAGAGACTTATAATTTTGCTATGGAAAAGGTATATGAAAGTAATAAAAAGTATTTTCCATCTTCAGGTGATTATAGCATAGCGTGGACAGGGCGTGATAATGAGGGTAACCTAGTTGCAAATGGAGTTTATTTTTGCAAATTAAATATTGAAAGTAATGGGAGGAAAAAATCATACTGGACAAAGCTAATTATTATAAAATAATCTATATAGTATTAGCCATATTACTGATTTTTGTTCCTACAGCAGTATTTGCTGGTAATGGTGGATATGCAGGGTCTTTTTTAAGATTTGGTCTTGGTGTAGAATCTCTGGCAATGGGGAATACGGGAATAGCATCTGATCCAGATGGTTTTTCGTTTTATTATAATCCAGCCTCTCTTCCATTATTGGAAAGGAAATATTTATCTTTAAATTATTACTTCTTGACTCTGGATAGATTTTTTCATAGTGCAGGTTTTTCAATGCCCTTGAAACCATCGGCGGGTTTGTCAATTTGCTGGATAAGTGCTGGCGTAAAAAATATTGAGGGAAGAACTCTCTCCGGGCTGATTGATGAGATATATAATACCAGTGAAAATGCTTTTTATGTATCTTTTGGAAATAAATTTTTTAATAAAATTCTATTAGGTATCAATGTAAAAATTCTATATAATGATCTTGTTGAGGTGAAGGGTAAAGGTATGGGGGCAGACCTTGGGATTTTGTTTCTGGCTGGGGAAGATTTTAGAATCGGTTTAGTCGCAAAAGATCTGGGATCATCCTATTCTTATAATACCCAGAGTGTATTTGAAAGAGGTAGTAATTATATTGATAAATTCCCTGTAATTTATAAAGCTGGTGTATATAAAAAGTTTTTTGAAAAACTTGTATTTGCTATCGATGGTGGATACTCAGATAAAGAAGATTTTGTATATCATATTGGAACCTCTTATTTATTTAGTAAAATTCTTGAAATAAGAATGGGAGTAAATAATGGAAGCTTTACAGCAGGGTTTGGAACACAATATAAAGCTGGAGAAAGGATTGATTTAAATCTTGGTTATGCAATAATTTTCGGAATTGCAGGGGAAGGAGAAACACATGTCCTTTCATGGCAGTTTTTATTCTAAAGCTGTAATTGTAATGATTTTAATAGTTTTGTGTTTAAGTAATTTATTTTCTGGTGGTTTTAAAAACTATGGTATGGTATTTTTAACTATCCCTGTCTCTTCATCTTCGATATCAACTATGTCAGTTTTCTCTCCTTATTCAGGTAATCCGGGTGCAGTTTTTGAGCATCCGGCTGGGCTAAAGACCGATATGAAAAACTTCTCTTTTACACATTTATTCTGGTTTGCTGATGTTTCAGCAAATAATCTTTGTATTTCATTCCCATGGAACGAGAGCTCCTTTGGTTTAGGATTGGTAAGTTTTCGAATACCCGGAATAGAGATAAGACAAAAAGCTACCGATGATCCAGACGGGATTGTAGAAGCAAGTTATATTTCGGTGGCGGGTGGTTTTGCAAGGAAGATTTTAAATAGATTTACATTTGGTATCTCCATTAAATATATAGATGAGATAATGTACGATTATAGAAAGAATGGAATAAGTGGAGATGCAGGAATAAGAACCGATATCCCCGGAGATATGATTTTGTCAGTTCTTTTGCAAAACATTACCTTTTATGCGAAAAATAGCTTCGACGCAACTTATTTACCACGACTTTTAAAAATCGGAATTATAAGACCTGAGCTATTTGTTGGTTATCCAATAGTGGTTTCAGGTGGGATAAATTTAATCACAGAATTAAACAGTCAGATTAGTGGTTTTCAAGCGGCAGTAAAGATAAATCTCTATGATAAATTTGTAGCATCAACAGGGATGGAACAATCTGGAAATAATTCGAAATATAGTTTCGGGTTGGGAATCAATTTGCGGAAGTTTGGTTTTTATTACAGTATAATCTTACTCCCCGAAGAGCTTGGCAATACAAAGGCATTAACAATAGATATTTATCCTGATCAAATTTTTTGAGGCATTTTCTATTTTCAATTACAGCAAATAGCTAATTTATAAATATAGTGAAGAATAAGAGTAAATTTATCTTTATGCATTTTTAACCTCAGAGTCCAGCTTTTGGGTAAAAATCTCTTAGCGTTATATATTTGGGCATTATTGGAATTTATAAAAATAAATTGATGTTCTTTTTGGTGAGGCTCTATCATTTTGTTTCTATTAGACCTAACTTCAATCGAAGCAATGATTAATTTTTTTACCATTAGTTGTACTTAAAGGTTTTACTTTAATAGCAAAAGCTTCTTTGTGTCGTAGTAAGTTCCTGCGTGGAATCTACAGAAGTAAACTCCGCTTGGCAGATTAGAACAATTGAAGGAAACGGAATAGGTACCGGCATTCTCGCGCTTATTTACCAGTGTTTTAACCTTCCTTCCGAGTATGTTGTAGATCTCTATTGTTACTTTTGTAGTAATTGGAAGTTGATAGGAAATCGTGGTAGACGAATTAAATGGGTTAGGGTAAATCTGTAAGAGAGAAAAATCCCTTGTAATTGCATATTTATCTTCTACAACATCAAATACCACACCTCCCTCACGGTACACAGCAAGTCCTCCACTCTCAGCTCCGATCCATTTGTTTCCCTCTTCATCTATCGCTATTGCATTGACCCAATTATTAGGCAATCCTGAATTACTTGTGTTGTAAACAGTCCAACTTACTCCATCGAATTTTGCAAGTCCTCCACCATCTGTTCCGATCCATTTGTTTCCCTCTCCATCTACTGTTATTACATTGACATCATTATCGGGTAATCCTGAGTTACTTGTGTTATAAACTGTCCAGTTTACTCCATCGAATTTTGCAAGTCCATCGCCTGTTCCGATCCATTTGTTTCCCTCTTCATCTATTGCTATTGCTATGACATAATTATCAGGTAATCCTGAGTTACTTGTGTTGTAAACAGTCCAATTTACTCCATCGAATTTCACAAGTCCATAACCTGTTCCGATCCATTTGATTCCCTCTCCATCTATTGCTATTGCCAAGACATCATTATCATGCAATCCTGAGTTACTTGTGTTGTAAACAGTCCAATTTACTCCATCGAATTTTGCAAGTCCTCCACCCCATGTTCCGATCCATTTGTTTCCCTCTTTATCTATTGCTATTGCTCTGACATGGTCAGTGGGTAATCCTGAGTTACTTTTGTTATAAGCAGCCCAATTTACTCCATCGAATTTTGCAAGACCTCCACCCCATGTTCCGATCCATTTGTTTCCCTCTCCATCTACTGTTATTACATTGACATCATTATAGGGTAATCCTGAGTTACTTGTGTTGTAAACAGTCCAATTTACTCCATCGAATTTTGCAAGTCCATAACCTGTTCCGATCCATTTGTTACCCTCTTTATCTATTGCTATTGCTCTGACATAATTATCAGGTAATCCTGAATTACTTTTGTTGAAAAATTCTGTTTGTCCTGTCTGTTTATGTAGCTTTACAATGCCACCAGTTGTCCCAATCCAAAGATAATTTCCTTCTTCAATTATTTCAGTTATTATTTTGCCTGAAGTATAATTAATCCACTCAGGATTTTGTGAAAATGCAAAAGTGAAAAATAAAATAAAAAGTATAATGCTTAAATTTTTCATTTTTCCCCTCTAATGTTTCACTTTAAATAAAATTTATTTTTTTAATTTAAAAATACAATATTCTTAATTTGAACGAAGGTTACTGTTGAATCTTATGGTGTTGCAGGCATGGTAGTAACTCTCAATTAATCTTGAAAAGGCAAATGTTCTGCTTAACGTTGTGGGGATAAAAAGTTGCTGGAGACAATTTGGACCGAGCGTAGCGAAGCTACATATCCACATGTTAAGTGACCTGAAGGGCAGGGTGCAAGGCGCTGCGGAGCCTGAGACAAGGTGCACTAAAATCATTTAAGCCCACCTCTACATATTTCCCTACTAATCCCTTCTTTAATGATACAATTTTTCTCTTTACATCTGGCAATATAACCACAGCTTAATAAAGCTACAGGACAATATTTATCTTTTGTCGGAATGCAAATAAAATCAACACCATTTTCCCCGAAAAGACAAACATCGCATAATTTTTTATTGCACATTCTGGGAACAAAATCAAAAGTTATATCAAATTGTTCGGGATAAAAATCCTTAACATCTTTCTCATTTTTCAATTGATTATAAATCTCCCTAACTATTCTTGGCATATTCCAAGTTTTAGGAATGTTACTAAGATCTAACACATCCACAAACAAATTATCCCTGAATAGAGGACTGTTATTCCAGACATCACCTGGTAATTCTATTTGATTCATGGGCAAATTATTCCAGACATTCAATAGTTCGTTTGCATGGTCATCGGGTACTACTTCTTTTATAGCATCATTGAATATTTTGTTGTATAATCCTTTTTTATAGTCTCTAACACAACACCACAATCTCTTTTTTCCGCTCGTAGAGGTTCTTTTGAATTCATTAAGTCTTTCTTCAAATTTCTTATCATCGTTCAAAGTTTCTAGAATTTTGTAAGGTGTTGCCTTTTTTCCATCAAGATTATAAGTCAGTAAATGTAAGGCACATGCCACTCTTATAAGAAGGTCATCTTTCCCTCTAAATCGTTTAATAAAATATGATATAAAGGCGACAATATTCCTTTTATATTTATTTCCACCAATAGTTACTTCATATTTGTCTAGACATTCTAAGGTTTGGAGTATGTTTTGATAATCATCGGTGATATATCTGGATGCGAAGATAACATTATCAGTTTTAGATTTAAATCTGAATCGTTCTTTACCTTTATTATCACTATATTTTTCATAATATTCATTTAAAATCTCTTCCGGAGGTCCGTTTTGCTCTCTCGAATATTCATATATAAGTTCAGAAAAGACATATCCACCCTTATTCCATACGATTTCAAATGGCATCTGTCTGTCAGTAATATAACAAATCCAGTGTGTGAGTATTTTTTCACAGTTAGTTAAATCTTTTCTAAAGAAATTTACAAAGTTATAATTCTCTTTGGTACTCCATCTACGTGTATCTAACCAAGAAATTGTTTTGAAAATTCTAACAAGTAGTTCTTTGTTTATTATTTTTATTTTTCCCATTACAATACATTGACAGTGATTTCACTTAACGGTTGGTGGATATATATGTAGTCACATTTTACGGGATTTGGGTGAGCGCAAGCAAGTACTTATCCATCTGTTAAGTGATTCTACCTGGAGGCGTGTAGATCAAAGCATTGCAAAGGGCTGGATAGTTAAATGGTTTGGTAATTATATGACTACCTTCCATCATACTTGCGTAGAAAATTTTTACTATTTAGTCTTTTAAATATTTTCCTTATTTGTTTATTATATTCATCGTATGTTTTATTCTCTTTTATTAATATCAACAATTACTAAATCATGATTCAAAGCGGATATATCAACCTGACTTCTTCATTAACTTTCTCATGGTTTACTTCATATCTTTATTATATTTGCATTTGATTCGCCTAGCGTTCGAGGGTTCTGAAACAAGCTCTATCTTTGCTTTACTTTCCTCTTTCTATATACCTTACCCGCTACTGATTCAACATGTTTTAACTCTGTGCTAGTTTGGGTCGAGGGGGCATAGGACAACCAGCCCACAGCCCTTTAATTATGGTAAGCGTCGTCTTTAGATGAGTGTGAAAAATAGCCACTTGTGGAGTCTGTAATAGAATTTCAAGAACATTCTTGAGGATGTTGTCTCCTCAAAATCAATAGCTGCGAGGGTAAGGGATGAAGGTACCACGGTGATATAAGCTGTTTCTAATTCTTGTTTAGTGGCACTGTAAAGTTCTATCACAATATCAAATCTGAATTGTTTTGATATTTGAATCTCATTTCCTGAACCAAATGTAACCCATTAACTTTTATCCCAACTTAGACAGTCAAAAATTGTTCCTACAGCCACTCTACTCTATTATGAATAATGTGTCTAATCTCTTTCATTTTAAAGATTGTCAACCAACTTATCAACTTGCCTTAGAGTAAACCCAAACTTTTTCTCGGAAGAATCTTACATCCATTGGAGGTCCTTTACGCCGATGATCTTTATAATGAGGATAGTCGTAGCCACACCCTAATCGTCTGGTTACACATTAGACTCAAGAGTCCCTAATTCCAGTATCCAGAAGTAGCATCCTACAAGGTTCAGACTGATATAGCATTACGTCGTTAAACAAAGTCGCATAGAAGTTGTTGCTCTACTCCTTTTGAAATGTGTGCACAATGCTGATTGGCTACTCTCAACCCTTTTCTCTAATTCCTAAACATCTAAATTCTCACAGTTGAAAGACAAGTTCCGAACTGTAATATAGTATATCGGCGAAAGGAATCGTGTGCCTCAACGATGATACAACTCATTTAAGCGTCCCATGATCTTTCCTATGGGCATTGCCACACATGTTGTCCTCTACGCTTTGCTATGAGCGATCCCAGATTCTGAGAAGCTGATTGATCACCGGCACTATGACTTTCTCCAAGTCATGTCCGATGCTCATGACCACTCTTAAGTTGAGAAAAACATGCGCATCAACGTTGCGGCGAATATCAGCAAGCGTTGTTAGATGGTGAGTAAGGTCTTCTTCCTCTTGCTTTGTTATGACACCGCTGGACGTTAACTTAGAGACAAACTTCTGGATGAGGGTGCCTAATGTGTGTGAGTTAATGTTCCATAGTGATTCAATCCCTGCAGAAATCAATTGCTTCTGAAGCCACGGGTTCGACTTTGCTACCACTTTAGTGCTCAGTGCAGCCTTATATACGGTATTATACGGTGCAACAGCTGATTCGAGACGGGTCTCGAGTGCTCTGTTCTTGAGATAGAGGCACCGATGCTTTAGTAAAACTGCTTTAAGGAGGCATTCGATTCCGATGCTTATGCCAATCCATTGAAGATGTGCCATTACTGGGTCATTCATTAGCTTGCGTGCCCATTCCCTGGAGTTTTTAGCTATGAATACCTCGACAGGATTTTCTCTCATAGAAAAGGGCCCAGATCGCATCAAAAGCGCTAGACTATGTGATCTAAGAGTTTTATCCCAATTACTTATGTCTAGATATACTGTCATATAATGCCACTCGAACAGTTATTTTGACGTATCTCATAACGTTTTGGGACATTTGAAGTTTCGCGAAGCCGAATTTTGGCGGAGGTACGAAGCACCGTGGACAGATACCCGCTTGTTAGGCGACAGCACCTTAAAGGTGTGTGTTTTGACAGTGCTCATTTTATCCCCTCATTAATTTCTAAGATTTTGTACACAATCTCTTTTAATCTTCTTCTTTCTACAGCATTCTCTTCAAACCAATTTTTAAAATTATCAGACTTAGTAAATTCAATTACACCATTCGAGTTTTTATACCCATCAGGCAAAAAATCTTCTATTTCGCCATACTCAAATTTGTCTCCACCATATAGTATAAAAATATTTTTCTCCTCTTTTTGGTTTATATACTCTCTCAATTCATTAATATCTTTTTCTGTTAATCCATCTTTTAATTTCAAATGTCTATCTTTCATGTAATTCCATAAACTTTTTAGTTCTTCAGTTATTTTATTCACCTTTATTGCATCTTCAATTATTTCCGACAATCTTTTTCCATTAAGAGATTTTTTATATTTTATTGCTTTGTCGATAGATGAATAATCAATGTTAAATAATGCTTTTATTTTATGATTTTCATCTTTTTCTGCTAATTCTTTAACATAGTCAAGATCAGCAATTATGTAATATTCACAATTTATTTCTTCCAGAAGTTGCTCATATTTATCAAAATTATGTTTCCCACCAACATCTAATACTTCCACAACTTGAGGTTTGTCACTTTCTGATTGGTAAAAGCTTATCAATTTTTTAAAAATTAGTCTATCTATAACACCTTCTACTAACACGACTTTATCAGCAAAAAATAACTTTTCATTATTGTAGCTGTTCACTATATGAAGGATATCTCTTACTTGAGGTAAATATTCTTCTCTTATTTTTATGCTTTTGCTCGTCCCTGTATCATCCCTGTATATTCTTATTACGTTGGAGATCGTCTTTTCATCTATAAAAATAGCTGAATGTGTAGATACAATAAATTGATTGCTAGTCTTGATACTTAGTTCTACAAAAAGCTCTATTAGTAACTTCTGCCACTGCGGATGCAAATGTAGGTCTGGCTCATCAATAATAATTAATCCATTACTAATATTAAGGGCAAAAATACCTAGTAAGAAATTCATTATTTCTTTTTCACCAGAACTCGCTTGTGAGAGTGAGAATTCTTTTCCATCCTTTTTTAGAGTGATTTTATAAATATTTATATCAGGATTTTCAGGATTTATATCCCAATCATAGTTCAACTTTTTCAAATATCCAGTAATTAACTTGACTTCTTCATCATTTATCCAGTGATTATGGTAGCCATTATTTTTTGCACTTATTTCCATTCTTCTTCTTTTTTGAGAAAAATAGAAACACGCTAATTCTATCGCTGAAGATATAGACTTTGAAGTGGATTTTGCATAACTCTGATATAACTGATAAAAATTTCGGGCTGAAAGATTGGTCTGTAAATTGCTTACATCCATTGCTCTATACGGGGAAAAATAAAGATAAATTGGTTTTAAATTTATTTCTTCTTCGGAAAGAATCAGGAAAAGTTCAAAGTTATTTAGATAGCTTAAATAAGCTTTTTCATTATTTCCAGCTGGATTGGGTGGTTGATACTTTTGTATGATATATCTCAACTCCATTCCTTCTCTTAAATCGCTATTTTCAAAATTTTGGCAAACAGATTCTATGTTTCCAATAAAATTATATCCATTTCTGTATTTCCTTAAATTCCCTTTTAAAATTTCTTTCTTGAGTTTTATCTCATTTATATTCTTAACGTCTTCCATAGTTAACTCGAAAACAATTTCTATTGATGAGATATTACTCTCATTGCCAATAAATTTATCTAAGTAATTTTGTATTGGATTAAAAAGCGGGGATTTTTGAATGTTCCTAAAAAATCCTGTTTGATCACTCTGATCAATAACAGTGAATACTTCCACAAAATAATGTCTAATTACTATTGTTATAATATCAAGTAAGTTACTTTTACCTCCAGCATTAGGCCCTATCAAAATATTGAAGCCTTTATCAAATTCAATAGTAGTTCTTTCTCTAAAGCTTCTTATATTTTCAATTGTAATACTTTTTAACTTCATTTTATACACCTCCTTGCTCATAGAGCACGGTCAAAATGTCGTCTAACGGTGCGGCGGGTATCTGAAGTCTGAGCGTAGTGAGGATTTGGGCTAAGATACGAAGCATCGTAGCCAGATACCCGCTTGTTATCTGATGTTGCAGGCTTCTATGTTTTTTAGGGATACCACTTCCTCTTAGTTCGATAATGAACGTAGTAATGCCAAAGGAAATTATGAACCGCTGCCAATCCAAATCCAAAACCGTGTTTCTGTAATCTATCTTTCAATTTTTCCTCGTATAATCTCTTGCAAATTTCATTAATATATACATAACCATTTGCGGTATCGTTCTTGATCAAAATATCTGTGATCTTCAAATGCCTGAGTGCTTTAGAAACGTTTTTTTCAAGAACAACATATTCATTTGGATGCGCGCCTGCAAGAAGCTGAGTGATAAAGAAAATACCACCCCCCCCTTAAGTAGAGATCTCCTTTTCTGTCCAACATCTGATTAATATTAATAACGGGTTCACCCTTGAAATCACGGATAAATTTAAGAACTTTTTTGAATTTATTAAAATCATTATCAATTTGTTTGAACAGCTTATTCCTATTTGGGGGTTTCATCATTACGTTATCTCTCAAAGCATTCTTTAACTTATGTGGGGAGATAGAATCTATCTGTTTGAACACTTTATTAAATAACTGTTTGGATGCATCATCGTGCCATTTTGTGTCCTCCAAAAATTTACTTTCATTTTTAAGTCCAATAAAAAACAAATCAATCAAATTATCGATTTGAGGGGGAAAAGAAATGTATTCTACACCCGTTTTCAAATATTCGGAAGAAGGCTTTGGTGGAAAGTTTTGAAGAGGAATACTTTTTCCTTGCGAATTCCCCGTGCTATAAAACTGAAACGAACTCCCATCTGTAACACAAAAGAAAGGTACATTAAGTATAAGGCTGTATGACTCTGCCTGTGGAATAGCCTCATGGTCTAGACTGGCACCCTTTTTTTTAACTTCGATAAGCAACCATGGAACTGCTCTTTGACCTTGTTAAATATAGCAAACATAATCTGCCCAAACCGTAGACATACCAATTTGGATAGGAACACGACCATAAGAACTTATTAGCTTTTCAGGCCAACCATATTTGTCTCGAAAATAAGGCAAGACCTTTTTGATAGCGATTTCATATTCGTTCATTATCGTTCACCTTCTTGATTTCTCGAGCCTGCAATTTCTGATAACTCGTTCATATCCGAACTTTTCGAATATGTTCCCGAATGATAAGTATATGCGAATAGTTCGCATATACTTCCTTCTAGATGATCATTTCTCTTTGTTTTTATCCTCATATTTCACACCTTTTTTAAAAGATTATCAAGAGGGTTTTTTATCGTAGAAAGATTTTTTGTGCTCACATGGGTATAAATCTCAGTTGTTTTATTATGCCTGTGACGAACATATCTCGGATCTGTTCTGCTATATAATAAATGAGTGGCAAAACTTTTTCTTAAAGCATGAATTTTAACATCACTAAATGAATTAGATTGCTTCTTGGCTTTGTCCTTCGCAATGACGGGGTAGGTTGCAGCTTGCAGTGTGGGATCTACGCAAATTTCTTTGTCTTCAAAGGTTTTAGAGTCATACTCTAATGTATTATCACTATTTGGGGAGCTAAGGTATTTACCAGAAGGGTGTAAACAAGAGTCTTGAATAGTTTTTGTTTTTTCAATAGTATAAGCATCATACAAAAAGTAATCCCTGATTTCACTCGAATTAATTTTATGAACATGAATCAGATGCATTTATTTCTATTTTATCTTATCAAATTATAATAATAAAAAACTTTCCAAAAATCAAACTGTTTTTTTATCCTTTTTCTGGAGTTGAGTAATCTAAGGGTATTTTTGTATCCGGTACAAGGCGTCACAGGAGTGATTAACAAATTTATCCTGAAGATTTCAGTCTATGATATTTGAGATGCGATATATGTTCTTTGTTCGAATTTCATCGGCAAATGAGCTTGTAAGAGATAACCAATGGCAGTAAATTATTGCGTTTTTATAACAGATGGACGAAAAAAGCTTTCACAAAAATAAGGAGAGACGCAATGATAGAACTAAAAAAAGACGCTGAATTTGCTTTGCTGGTGCCAACGAGTATGGGAGTGAGAATTACTCCGCTATTTAACCAGCCTGTGCATACGAGTCCGCTTTATTATATGCAGGCTACCAGTGCAGAATCCAATGTGGCCAGTATTTCTTCTTTTCTGGGAATGAAGGTTAAGGTTTTGACTGCTTTTGTGCAGGGTAGCCCAATTGCGCGGTTCATCAAAGATGACCTGAAGAAGAGAGGAATTGAGGTCGAGGCCAAAGAGGTACCGCAGGGTGGACCCTGGGGCTATCGGCATCAGTTCAATATTGCAGATACAGGATACGGTACACGTGGACCACGTGTGCACAACGATCGTGCGGGGGAAGTCGGTCGTACGCTAAGTGCGAAAGATTTTGATCTGGATCGAATTTTTGGAAAAGAAGGAGTCCAAATAATTCATATGTCTGGTCTGATTGCTGCGCTTTCTCCAGAGACTGGAGAATTTTGTCTACAACTAGGAGAAACTGCGAAAAAATATGGCACTCGAATTTCTTTTGATTTGAACTACAGAGCTTCTTTCTGGAAAGGGCGTGAAAAAGAACTTCGAAAAATATTTACTCGCATTGCCAGTATTGCTGATATTCTGGTTGGTAATGAAGAAGATTTCCAACTTGCATTAGGAATACCCGGGCCAGAAACAGGGGGGAAAGATCTTTTGAGCAAAATTGATAGTTTTAAAGAAATGATCGGCAAGGTGCAAAAGGAATATCCTTCTGCATCGGTTTTTGGAACAACACTTCGAGAAGTATTGAGTGTAGAAAGCCACCTTTGGGGAGCAATACTTTCTGTAGATGATTCCTGGTATGAGGTTAGACCACGTGAAATTACTGTTCTTGACAGGATTGGTGGAGGGGATGGCTTTGTTGGAGGACTTCTCTACGCGATTCTCAAAGGTTGGGAACCTGAAAAATGGATACAATTTGGATGGGCTTGCGGAGCATTGGCGACCACATTGCTTACGGATTATGCACAACCCCTCAATGAAGAAGAGGTCTGGAGTATTTGGGAAGGTAACCCGAGGGTAAAGCGATAAGCAATAGTTATAAATGAAGTTCGGCATAGTAAATAGGTTTAATATCTATTAAATCTCCACGAACTTCGATTTATTCCGGGGAAAACATATTACGCAATGAGGAAAGTGCCTCATTGCGTTTTTTTCTTTCTTCAATCATGCCGTGAAAATACTTGGAATCATCGAATGGGAAAGAATCGATTATGCCCACTGGATTGCAACTAGGAGACAAGAAAAATTTTGGCGATCAAAAAAACATGGTATTTAATTTCAGCGGTAAAAAACGAAACTAATTATTAGTCCGCTTCATTTAGATGAGAAAATCATAGATAAGCCCAAAACATTTCATTCGGAATATATACACAAATGTTTCTTCACTTTGGAGTTAATTTGGCATTCTTTTGCTTTTCAATTTGAATATTGGTTTTACAATCTGCAGCACAGGATTTCAGATCACTCAGCAAAAAATCAAATTTTGTATTGTCAAAAAGAAACGTCTATACAAAAGGTACAATAGGGAGGAGAGGTATTTTATTTATTTTTTGTCTTTTGTTAATAATGTGAGCCACCCGTCGGATTCGAACCGACGACCTGCTCATTACGAGTGAGCTGCTCTACCAGCTGAGCTAGGGTGGCAAATAACATTTTAAATTTATTATATAGCAAGAAGTGTTGCAAAGGAAATAAAGGCTATATCAAGTTGTTTATTCTTCAATTTTACCTAATTCGACAATAGTAGCTCCGATCCCGGATGGATCTCCATACGCCATGTGGAAAAGTTTTACCCTGGGATTTTTTCTTAAAATACTATGAATTTTCTTCCTGAGAATTCCAGTACCTTTTCCATGTATGATGCGAATAGAATAAATTTCTTTTTTCAAACATTCTTCTATATAATCGCTTATAAGTTCTTTCACTTCCCTGGGATTAAATGTGTGTAAATCTAAAGTTCCATTTATTGGTAATTTATATATAGGTTTTTCGTTTTTCACTTTTTGATTCTTTTAGAATCAATATACATATATATACTCAGAAGTATAAACATGACAAATCCCAGTATCTCTGCACCTGAAGACTCTGCCCAATGCTCAGTCCCTATTGCTTTCATTAGTGACCAACTCTCCCCGGCGATCTGTTTACCAAAAAATATTATAAACGCGGAAATAACCCCCATAATTGCACCACCTGCTATAAACCCCGATGCTATTAATGTGCCTTTATCTTTCCTTTTAGCAGAAATATTGGGGTCTTTAGAACTTTTAGCAACAAAATGTGATATTAATCCACCGATAAGAACCGGTGTATTAAGGTATATAGGTAAGTACATTCCCAGTGCAAATGCCAAAGGAGGTACTCCTATTATTTCCAGTATAATAGCAAGGAAAATACCTGCAAGGTAAGCAAGCCAGGGAGCTGGTTGATTGCTCATTAGTGGTTTCAATACAGCAGCCATTGCTGATGCTTGTGGCGCTTCGAGTCCACCTGGGCCAAATCCATAAGTTTTATATAGTATCAGTATAACCAATCCTACTGATGCTGCGGCAAATAATGTACCCAGAAATTTAAATCGTTCCTGAGTCCTGGGAGTAGTCCCAAGCCAGTATCCAATTTTAAGATCGGTTATGAATCCACCAGCCATTGACAACGCTGTGCATACGACACTCCCGATTAATAGAGCTGCAAGCATACCCATGGGTCCTGACAGACCTATATTTACAAGTATGACAGATGATATAATCAAAGTCATAAGAGTCATGCCAGAAACGGGATTAGTACCAACAATTGCAATAGCACGTGCTGCAACCGTGGTAAAAAGGAATGCTATAATTGTTACAATTAATACACCCGCTGTTGCATGCTTTATATTAAAATCTACTGCCCCTACATAGAAAAATAAAAAAGTGGATACTATAATAAGTATTAGTAATGTTACAACCCATTTAATTTTTATATCTTTTTGTGTCCTTCTTTCATTTTCTTCTGCACTCAGGTGTTTACTTGTGAATTCTGAAAAGGCGAGTTTCAAAGCACCCCATATTATTTTCGATGATTTAATTATCCCTATTATACCGGCAGCTGCAATACCTCCTATACCAACATGTCTGACATAGTAAGTGAAGATTTCCTGAGGATTCATTTCACTAATAGGTTTTACTGCATTTAGAATAGGATGAGGTATATATTGTCCTATGAAATAGACGATTGGAATTAGTACCCACCAGGCAAGAAATGAACCGGCTGCTATTATTGATGCATACCTGAGTCCAACTATATATCCGAGCCCCATAACGGCAGCACCTATGTTCAGTTTGAATACCAGTTTCAGTTTATCAGAAAGCAGTTGACCAATTTTAAATACTTCAGTTGAAACTACTTCTTTCCAGAATCCAAATCCAGAAACAAAAAAGTCGTATAACCCACCGACAATTGCTGCTTTCACGAGAGTTTTAGCCTGCTCTCCTCCAGACTCTCCAGCGATTAGTACCTCTGTAGTTGCAGTAGCTTCAGGAAATGGGAATTCACCATGCATGTCTTTGACAAAATATTTTCTAAAGGGAATCAAGAATAATATTCCCAGTGCCCCTCCGAGGAACGATGCAATAAATATTTGCAGAAAATTGGCATTAAGTCCAAGGATATATAGGCCAGGTATTGTGAATATGGCGCCCGCAACTATTACACCTGAGGCAGCGCCTATTGATTGAATTATTACGTTTTCTTGTAAAGCATTTTTTCTTTTTAATAATACTGATGTTCCCACAGCAAGAATAGCAATTGGTATAGCGGCTTCAAAGACCTGTCCTATTTTAAGTCCAAGGTAGGCAGCAGCCATAGAGAAGAGAACAGCATAAAAAATTCCCCAAAGCAATGAATATGGGGTAACCTCTGGCATTATGACATCATCTGGTACTACTGGTATATACTCTTCTCCTGGTTTTAATTTTCTATAAGCATTTTCTGGTAGTTTTACACTACCAGAAATGTTTTTCTTTTTCATTTATGATTACCTGGTTATTTTTTACCAACTGTAATAACGACAATATAGTATTTATTTGCTTTATTCCCCTATAATTATATTCTTGGGATAGCAGTCATACAGAAAACCATTACGAACAGAGCTACTGTCTCAATAACACCAAGAACCATTATGTAGTTACCAAAACCCTTGCCTGTCTCTGCAAGTGCATCGGCAGCTCTTGCACCTGCCTTACCCTGCATAAAAGCTGATAATCCCATAGCAAGACCCGCAGCGATACCTATTATCATCTGATATAAGTAAGATTCTGGTGGTAGATTTGCGGACTGAATAGCATTTCTTAATATCATACCATAGATAGTTTGTGAAAGGGGTGCTCCTACGAACGCAATAAGAATAAAAGGAGCTGCTTTATTCTGCGCAAAAGCTTTTTTCCAGGCGCCTATAGCTGCCATTCCTGCTACACCTGTACCCAGAGCTGAACCAATTGCAGCCAATGCCAGAGATAAATTCATATCACCTAATCCTTGTACCATTTTTCACCTCTCCCTATTTAAATTTTTTCAACCTATACTACTCTTTAAAGGGTTTATAAGGTTTACCTGACCACTCCATATTTAAGTGTCCAGAGAATTCAAGCATATTGAGTCTGATGCCATGTACTATTACAGCCATTAAACCAAGCAGTATGTTTAATCCGTGTCCAAATACCAGTATAAGGGCGGAGATAAGTCCCGCTATTGGATTGCTTATCCCTGCTCCTAAAGCCATGTCATTAAAGCTTGAGGCTACGATTACAGTTGCAAGACCTACTGCGAATAAACGAATATAAGATACAATATCAGAGAATGCGCTTATTATGCTGAGGGGAAGATTTCCTATTCCTGAAAGTATACCCTTTAATATATTTTTCTGGGGATTTGCGAAACAGCCAGCTAGAATAAATCCAATTAGAAATAAATACACTGTGAATCCTGGCATAGGATTATTAAGAACAAGACCACCGGCAACAAAAAACAGTCCCCACATTATAAATATCCAGCCAATTTCTGATATTGCTTTTAAAGTATTAATGATCCTAAGTGCATTTATTAGATGTGCGAGTGATAGCTGAATAACCCCAATAAGAAAAGTTATGAACATCATGTTATTGTTATCTCTAATATATGAATTAACTTTGCCGATAAACTTAGGAATAAAAACTGCTTTATTGACATCAATAACGTAGCCAAAGAATGTTAGGGAAAGACTACCCCATAAAATGGTTGTTGCACTGAGTAGATAAAAAAGGGTAAATGGTTCTGATGGGGCAGATTTATATTTTTTCCTTAATAAAAATGTAGCGAGAAGAAAAGTAAGTCCATATCCGGCATCACCTATCAAAAGTGCAAAAAATATACTGAAGAAAATGAGGAACCAGAAACTTATATCGGTTTCGTGATAGCCGGGTAGTGTGCCCATAAATTTGAAAACAGGATCAATTATTCTTATCCACTTGGGATTTCTGATTAAGGTGGGTACTTCACTGGGATCATCCGGTTCTTCCACAATAAATCCCCAGCCATTTTTGTCAGCATTCTTTGATATGTCAGGGACATTATCTGTTGGACAAAATCCCTGAAGGAAGGCAATTCTTTCTTCACTCCCCATACCATATCGTACTAAGTTAAATTCGTGATTTTTTAAAAGTTCTGCATGATATTTTTCAAGGATTTCTTTATATGCCGTAAAATCAGCAAGTTCTTTATTTATTTTTTGGAGTTCCAATTCCAGCTGATTATAACGATTGTATATATCATCGGGATTCACCTGTGGTATTATTTCTTCCTTTAGTTCCAGCCTGTCTTCTGGGTTTTGTCCAATCAATGCTAGATATACATAGAATTTGTCCTGATTAACAATAAAAATATTTTTATCCGCTGGTATTTTTTTTAGATAGCTCTTATCTACAGTATAAAGGTGGATATAGATTCCATATTTTTCTAATTCCTTAATACTGTCAAGGGATACTTTCCCCCACTTTTCAAACCATTGAATATAGGTTCTTAACTCTTCAAGCTCATTTAGCAGGCTATCTCTTTTCTGTGTTAATTCAACAAATTTATCAACTATTTCTTCTGGATTTTTTGCTTCTTTTTGTGGTTTTAGTTGCTCAAAAGTATTTATATAGGTAATCAATTTTTCGGTATTGGATATTTTTTGTTCGATCACAGAAATATCTTCTGCAACAGGTGGTTTTATGTTTTTTATGTGTAAAGCACCGAGTTGTCTCAGTTTACGTAATGCTTCATCCTTTTCCTTTTCATAAACAAATATAGTGACTTTTTTCATCGGAACTATCATGTTCAGGAAACCTCTCTCCTCTTTTCCAGCTTAGCCTTTGCTATCTTACCTCTTACAACTTCAGCTGTTTGTAAATCACCAAGGAATATCTGGATTTTTCTGATATTTTCATTTGTTTGTGGAATCATTACCTTTTCAAATAGATTTATACGTTGTATTGTTGTTCGTAATTCCACTCTTAGAATTTTGATTTGATCTTCAAATATTTTAATTCTGATAAGCCTCTCTATTTGTTCTTTGACTGCCTCGATGGCAAAGTCAACCCAGACAGGCATTTCCATAAGGTCATAATCTTCAATTTTAAATATTACTTCCTTAAAGATTGGAATATCAATTCCTGCTACATTTCCCTCTTCAGTTTCGATTTTTTCTACACTTATTAGTTCTTTAAGATCAATATCTTCGGCAAAGACATCTACCCATTTCATTATTCTTTTTTCAGCCTGTTCGATCTCTGCTTTTATCTGGTCAATCTGTCTCGTAATAGTCCTGATTTCATTTATCAATTGCTGCTTTTTTAACTCCAGCGTGGGTAGATATCTAGTAAGGCGAGCAAGTATTTCTTTCTGTCTTTTAAGCTCGTTTTTTGTTAATCGAATTTTTGCCATTTTCTATTTTTATTTGACAGTTGCTTCTTTTATCTCTTCCTTTTCTTTTTCTACTTCTTTCAGGTCAGGCCAGAATTTTTTAATCAGTTCAGTTCTGAGTCCTGTCTCTTCGGGTTTGAAACATTCTGCCAGTATTTTCCATCCAAGATCGAGTGCTTCCTCAAGAGGTATATTTACTGATAAGTCCATCATTTTTTGTTCGAACAGCTTACCATATTTTAAGAGTTTTTTATCCCAATCAGTCATTCGGAATCCCATTGCTCTTTTTTCTTCTGTTTCTAAGTACTGAGCATAGAGCTGGATCATTCCGTCCATTATAGCTCTATGGTCTTCACGAGTTGCTGCATTGACGTTTTGCTTTAGTCGACTTAATGAACCAAATGGTTCGATTCTCCCATTCCTTAGATAAAACTGTCCTTCTGTAATATAACCTGTATTGTCAGGCACAGGATGAGTTACATCATCGCCGGGCATCGTGGTAACTGCAAGGATTGTTACTGAGCCCGCTCCCTCAAAGTCAACGGCTTTTTCATATCTGGCTGCAAGCTGGCTATAAAGATCGCCAGGATATCCCCTATTTGAAGGTACCTGCTCCATTGTAATTGCAATTTCTTTTAGCGCATCTGCAAAGTTTGTCATATCAGTGAGTAGGACAAGTACATCTTTTCCTTTTAGAGCAAACTTTTCAGCAACAGCGAGGCAGAGATCCGGAACCATTAAACCTTCAACTATTGGGTCAGAAGCTGTGTGTATGAAAAATATTGACCTGAAGAGTGCACCACCTTCCTCAAGTGTATTTCTAAAGTACATATATTCATCGTACTTTAATCCAATACCGCCGAGTATGATCATGTCCACTTCTGCCTGGAGTGCTATTCTCGCTAAAAGTTGGTTATATGGTTCACCTGATACAGAGAATATAGGGAGCTTTTGAGATACTACAAGAGAATTGAAAACATCAATCATGGGTATATTTGTCCTGATCATCCTGCGTGGAATTATTCTTTTTGCCGGGTTGACTGGTGGACCTGCTACCGGGATGAGCAAATCAGTTAAAGCAGGACCATTATCCCTGGGCATACCGCTTCCGTCGAAGATTCTACCCAGCATATTGTCGGAGAAAGTAACCAGCATAGGATGTCCAAGAAATCTTACTTCATCGTTTGTTGTGATACCCTGACTTCCAGCAAATACCTGTAAGTAGACAATGTCACCGTCAATTTTAATAACCTGTGCAAGCGACTTCCCTCGCTGAGTTGTTATTTCAGCCAGCTCCTCATAGGCTACACCTGTAGCCTTCAATGATATGACGTTACCTGTTATGCTTAATATTTTGTTATATACTCTCTTCATTTTTAGTATATTCCTCTACAAGTTGTTTAATAGATTTCTCCTGTTTATTGAATTCATCAGTGTCCATCTTAATATAGTTCCAGTCAATAAATGACTGGCGAAGTTTATAGAAGAAATCACGTGCTTGATTCTTATCTTTGAAATTGTAATCTCTTTTTAAAATATCATATACTACATCGAATACATATTTTTGTCTTTCAGGGGAAGATGCAGCGTCCACTTCATCAAATGCATTTTGTTGTAAATAGACAGCGTCAAGGAATTCAGATTTTAAATAAATTACAAAGTCCTCAAGGGATGTACCTTCCTCCCCAACTACAAGCATCATTTGATGGATTTCATTACCTTTGAATAAAATGCCTCTTGCATATTCAATTTTTTCTTTTTCTATAAAACTTCTATACTTTGACCAGCTTTCAAGAGGGTGTATCGATGGGAAACGTCGAGCATTTGCTCTCTCCCTTGAGAGCCCGTGGAATGCACCAACTACTTTTAGCGTTGCCTGTGTCACAGGTTCTTCAAAATTACCTCCAGCAGGGCTTACTGTGCCTCCGATGGTTAAGCTCCCGAGTCTTCCATCATAGAGTCTAACAAGCCCGGCTCTTTCATAGAATTGTGCTATTCTTGATTCCAGATATGCTGGAAACGCCTCTTCGCCGGGGATTTCCTCCAATCGACCTGATACCTCTCGCATTGCCTGAGCCCAGCGAGATGTCGAGTCCGCAAGAAGGAGCACATTTAATCCCATCTGCCTGTAATATTCACCAATTGTGGTTGCTGTATAAACAGAGGCTTCTCTTGCAGCAACGGGCATAGAACTGGTGTTGCATATTATTACCGTTCTTTCCATCAGAGATCTACCAGTACGAGGGTCATTAAGCTCGGGGTATTCTCTTAAAATTTCTACAACTTCCCCAGCGCGTTCTCCGCATGCAGCAATTATGACTACATCAGCTTCTGCATGTCTTGATGTGATATGTTGTAATACTGTCTTGCCGGCACCAAATGGACCTGGAATACAATATGTTCCCCCTCTTGCAATAGGGAAAAAGGTGTCAATAATTCTTACTTTTGTAACCAATGGTTCAGTAGGGACTAATTTCTCTTTATAGGCTTTTATCGGTATCTTAACAGGCCAAGAGAAATGCATGGTAATTTCAATTTCTCTTCCCCTTTCATCCTCAATTATAGCTACAATATCTTTAACTTTATATATGCCCTTTTTAACAATATGTTTTATCTTGTATTCCTTATGTAGATAAAAGGGGACAAATATGTAATGTTTGAAAATACCTTCAGGTACCCAGCCTACAGCGATACCGCCTGTTACTGTATCACCGACTTTTACGGTAGGAGTAAATTCCCATTCACTTTGGTAATCAAGGGGATTTTCCATAGCACCACGAACCAGAAAAAATCCATGTTTATCCGCAAGAGCATTTAGAGGGTTTTGCAAACCATCGTAAACCTTTGTTAGGATTCCCGGACCCAAATCCACAGATAGCATTTCTCCTGTGAATTCAACGGTATCTCCAATTCTTAACCCCTTTGTGCTTTCGAAAACCTGCATAAAGGCTCTATTGCCAGCTACTCGAATCACTTCAGATTTTAGGCTTTCTTTTTCTGTAGTGATGGCATAACCAACTTCATTTTGCATTATCTCGCCATCTACTTCCACGGCAATCATATTGCCTGTTATACCCGCTATTTTTCCAATTTTTACTTTACTCATAGTTCACTTCACATGTTTGTTTGAATTTTTCAAAACCTTTCTCTTTGTTAAAGGTGAACAATCGTTCAAGTATTTGAAGCTTTAGTAAATAAGTTATTAGCTTTTCCAGATCAAAATGATGATCTATCTCAAGCTCATCAATAAAATCCCATCTTGCTTTCATTAGTGCTTTTTCTATTTCAAGTGGAGTTGATTCTCTCAGAATTCCAGAAGGGACATACTTGGTCTTGTATTCTTGTGACATCTTCTTCGCTCTTCGATAATTTGCCATATCCAGGCGTAGTTCATATTCAAATTGTTTGTACTTTTTTACTATTTCAGGATCATACGGTTTTATCTGGTACTCATTGATATTTATGCTTTTTAAAACGTTATAATCCTTATTTGATAGCCATTTTAAACCTTCGTTGAAGAACAATTCAATATTCATATATGTTTCTTTATCGAAATGTAAATAAGGTAATTGTGCTACAAAATAGTAGTATTTATCCATTTATTTCTCAAGCAATTCTCTAACGGTTGGTGTCAAATAGTTTTTTAGTATTTCTGCCAATGTCTCATCGGTAAAGTCATAATATAGGTTTTCACCTTTGATCCCGATCTTGAATCCAGCAGTGATTGTTGGATCTGGCTTTATTGTCACGGTATTTTTCAGGTCCTTTTTTATTTTTAATGTTACCATGTCCCGAATTTTTTTTGCTTCATCCTGGCTGACAATTACATCAATGCTTTGATCTTTTACCCAGCTCTCTACTATTTTTATAATGATAGAAGAGATCAAGTCCGGTTTCAGACTGCTGGAAATTTCGCGTTGTAACGTTTTTCCAAATAATTCCATTATTTTTTCTCTGGTGGAGAGTATGGTATCTCTGGCTGCCTGCTTGATTGAGGATTCAGCATTTTTGTATAACTTCTCAGATTCAGTATTAGCATTTTCTATGATCTTTTCAGCTTCTTTTTTTGCTTTTTCAATAATTGAATTGGCGTTAGCTTTTGCTTCAGCTATTATTTTTTCTTTTTCTCTTTCAGCTTCCTCAATACCATCCTTCTTTATTTTCTCTAATAGTGAATCTAGTTTTACTTCCATTTATTTTCTCCTGCTAGGTTTTCAAGGACAGCGTGAAATATACTTTTTTTTAATTGGTTAGTCAAGATAAAGTAATTGAATGAGCATTTTATTCTTTAAAATGAAATTTAATAATTTCAATTATCTTAATTGAATATAACAACTACATATATCTGATATGAATTTTGTTGCTTTAAAATTATTTTTTTTAAATTAAAAATAAATTGAATGATGTAATGAATATCAAATAATCGAAGGGTTTTATATGAAAAAGAAGAAATGTATACTTTTGGTTTTATTTTCGACTATTTTGCTTTTTAGTTGTGCTAACTATGTGCCTCTTAAATATGTGCCTATTAGAAGGGAATCTTATACATATTCGGCAACATCAATACCATTGAATGTCGTTGATAATGGAATTATACTCAGGAAGGGAGATGTTTATATTAGTGGTGGAGTTCAGAAGAAGTTTGGTAATACAAAAGTCACAAGAATGGATTCTGGGATTATATATACAGACACCACTTCGATTTATAATGTAAGTCACTTCTATATATACAACCTTCTATGGTTGGCAAATTTGGAAATGGGAGCTGGATTAAATGATTATATATCAGTTGGAATGAATATCACCGGCGCCTTTGGTAAATATGTGATACCCAAAAGAGTATATAGATATCATTTGAAGGAGAATTTGATATGGTCTGATGGTTTTGTAAGGGTAAATTTACCGTTAGGAAAATTTAATATGGTTATGAGATATGATAGGATAGGAAGTATGGCTTCCGGTTATAATGAAATAGTGACAGAATATAAAGTAATTAATGATGAGGATTCCAGTGAAGTTTTTGTTGAGGAATCGGAAGCTTATGGATTTAGAACTTTTGATGTTGGTGAAAATGCTACTTTTGTGATAATGTACAGAAAATATATTAATTTGTCTTATTTTGTAGGTTTTCAAATAAGAAAAGTGACAGTGGAAAAAAATTTGCTGTTTGAAAATAAAAAAATTAGTAACGCTTTTAATATTTATTTGGGTTCAAATATAGGGCTAAAGAATGGCATTGTATTATCGCCTTATATAACATACTCAATAATGGAAATGGACTTATTCCCTAAGATATATTATAATGTTGGTTTTAAATTTACTTTTTTAAATAAATAAGAAAGAGTAAAAAATGAAAAGATGCAACATATTGCTCACGTTATTTTTGCTATATGTATTCATTTTTCAACTTAATGCGCAAGATTGGTTGAATATTTCCATATCACCCACATTTAATGGAATGGGGGAAGTGGGTTGTTCTCTGCCATCGAGTGATATATTTTCATATGTGTTTAATCCGGCGAATGGTTTGTACGATATGGAGGGATTGTCCATTGGGTTCAATTCTATGAATTCCCTAGAGATAGAAAATGTTCATTTAAGAAATAATTTTATAAGTTTTTCCTTTAATAATCCCGGGAAAAGTCGAACTTTAAGCTTGAATGTTGGGAAAAATGTATTTGATTTTGATGAAGTTCAATTAAGACAGTATTATAAAGATAATGAATCCGGGTACGAAACAGATAGTTTTAATGATTATTCCTTACATTCAAATACTATTAATGCGAGTTATCTGACTGCAATTAAAAAGAATTACTTACATCTTCTGCTAAGTATCAGTGTAACTGGAAAATTTGTTGATGAAAGTCTGAAGAATTACCGAACAATAAAATCAAAACTCATGGATTTAGGACTTATAGTAACTCTGCCCTTTGGTTTTTCTAGTGAGCAAAGTTATTTTAAATATGATTTTTGGATTTCGTTTGGTTACAGCTTGTGCAATATTGGTTTAGATAGAAAATCCTTAAGTCCTTCATATAGTTTAGAAAAAGTTCCCTACCCTTTAATTGGAAGATTGGGTACATCGTTCACATTTGATATTTTAACAAGGGATAACTGGAAAATCTTTGAGTTAAAAGGAGCAAGGGAAGGTAAAGACAGTTTTGTTGAATTCTTTGGCAATGATGGGGAGGATAACTACGAATATCAGTTGGTTTTTGGTGATATTGACTTTCTTAGAAATGTTATAAGATCAAAGCCAGATTATTTAGTTACTGTCATGAGGGGATACGAGATAGGATTTTTTGAAACCTTTTATTTTCGGGCGGGGAGAAGAATTGACTTATATAATGGATATGATATAAATGAAACAGGATATGGAATAAACAGTAAAGGTATTTTTTATTTAATGAATATATTGACTGGTTATGGTCTTTTTAAAAAAGTTGCAGAGAATATAGAATTGAGGTATAACGAATCATGGTGGGCAAATGTTGGTAATTCTGAATCCATGGAATATGATGGTATCAGATTTAAATCTTATACACTTAATTTAAAAAATTTGAATAGAATCGGGTTTAAAAATACCGGCTTAAAAAAATATGCGGAAGGAAAAGTTGTTAATAATGATTTACGGCTATTTGTTGGTTTGAATAGATATCTACATCGTTTTGGTGAGTATATGTTCCGTTTATCTGAATTGATTTACTTTTACAAACAAAATGCAAAATACATTTCATCCTTTAGTCTTGGAATCGAAAAAACCGTTAACTTTTTAAATCTCGGGTTAGCTTTCCATAATAGCGGTTTTATTTTAGAGCATGATCCTGACGAATTAAAGGTATCAATCTTTATGCCTGAAGTGGAGTTTTATACGTTGTTGAGAATAAATCTGTTTGAAAATTATTATTTATCTGCAGGAGCAGGGTGTTTTAAAGAACTGGTTTTATGGATAAAAGGAAAAAGAGTAGGAGAAAAGAAAAAGTATTGTTTGCTTCAGGATTATGAATTCTGGGGTTCGAGTTTTATCTTTGGATTAAATTATGAATTGAACGATAAATGCACTATAAGATTAAGCTGGAGAGAAAGTAAAAGGCGTTTACATCAATTAGAGAGTCTTAAGGGGAAAGGGGGCGTGTCTATTATTTTATTGATGAAATTTTAGTTTCACCTCGATATGAATTTTCTCCGGAGGCTTTAAATCGTAGTTCTACTATAAAAAATACCTTAATTATTTTAAAATAAGTTTTAAATTTGTGTGCGTCTTTGAAAGATTAAGGTAATTGAAAAATGAGAGAAAGAAGAGCGGCAAGAGAATTAGTATTACAATCTTTGTATGCTCAGGAATTATCGGAAGATCCGGTGCAGACAGTTGAAGAATATATAATAAATCAGTCTGATCTTTCGGAAGAGCTCAAGGAGTTTGCACGTGAGCTTTTCAAGAAAGCGGCAACTAATAAAGAAGAGTTAGATAAGTATATTAAAGAGAAGTCATTGAATTGGGAATTTGATAGGATAGCGGTTGTAGATAGATTAATCATGCGAATGGCTATTTGTGAATTTTTATATTTTGATGATATACCCCCGAAAGTCTCAATAGCAGAGGCAATAGAAATAGCAAAAAAATATTCTACGGATAATAGTAGTGCTTTTGTAAATGGTATCCTTGATGCTATACTGCGAACTTTAATCGAGCATGGCTTAATAGAAAAGGTATAGCTCTTGTCGTGATTTTATTATAAGTGTAGAACATTATATTCTAAGATAAGTTTAATCCAACTGAGGATTAAGTAAAGGTATTGATTATGGGGTTTTTAAGTCTATTAACAAAAATTTTTGGTACCTCCAATGAGAGGGAGTTAAAAAAGCTGTATCCAATTGTAGAAAAAATAAACGAAATATATAAGTCCTTGTCAAATGTACCAATTGAGAAGCTTCGTCAGAGAACTGAAGAATTTAAACAGATGATAAAGAATGCAAGAGAAGAAGCTGAAAAATCAATTGAAAAAGATGATATTACAGAAGAGGAAAGAAAGAAGATAATTTTCAAAGCAGAACAAAGTGTACTTGATGAGATCTTGCCTGAAGCTTTTGCAATGGTCAAAGAGGTATGCAGGAGGCTGGTTGGTCAAGAGTGGACTGTTGTCGGACAGAAAACAACCTGGAATATGATCCCTTTTGATGTGCAGTTGATGGGTGCCATAGTTTTGCATCAGGGTAAAATAGCAGAGATGAAGACAGGCGAAGGTAAGACGTTGGTAGCTACAATGCCAGCTTATCTGAATGCTCTGACTGGGAGGGGTGTCCATATTGTTACAGTTAATGATTATCTAGCCCAGCGAGATAGTGAATGGATGGGTATGATTTATAAAGAGCTGGGTTTAACAGTGGGTTGTATTTTAAATAGTATGAATACTGAGGAAAGAAAGGCAGCGTATAATTGCGATATTACCTATGGTACCAATAATGAATTTGGATTCGATTATTTGAGAGATAATATGGCTTTATCTCCTGATGATCAGGTTCAGCGGGGGCATTATTATGCAATAGTTGATGAGGTTGATAGTGTCCTGATTGATGAAGCAAGGACACCTCTTATTATATCAGGGCCTGTTTCAAGCACCAGGAACCAGGTCTTTAAGGAACTTAATCCAGCTGTTTCTAGACTTGTCAGATTACAGATGGAAACCATCACAAAGATGCTGTCAACAGTTCCTGATGATCCAGGAAAAGTAACAGATGAAAAAGAAATAGCGAGAACTCTTTTTATTGCATCCCAAGGTATGCCGAAGCATAGAAGACTTAGAAGACTTCTTGAGGAGCCTTATTATCAGAAGGCGCTTCAGGAGGGAGAAAAAGAGTATCTACTACTTACAAGTTCGAAAACCGGATCATCGATAAGCCAGGATGAATATTTCAAAGATCTTTATTATTTTATAGAGGAGAAACAAAATACAATAACTTTGACCAGCAAAGGCGAAGAAAAGCTTGCTTCATTTCTTGGTATATCTGTAGATGAGCTTGTAATCCCGGATATAGGTGAGGAGTTTGCGAAAATTGATAATGATGAATCTCTATCTCCGAAAGAAATAGAGATGAGGAAGCTAGAGATTGACAGAAGGCATTCAGAAATATCAGAGAGATATCATAATATTTCCCAGCTTCTCCGTGCCTACACACTTTTTGAAAAGGATGTAGAGTATGTTGTCCAAGATGGAAAAGTTTTAATTGTAGATGAGTTTACAGGCAGAATTTTACCTGGTAGAAGATATAGTGATGGATTGCATCAGGCAATTGAGGCTAAAGAGGGTGTCAAGATTGAGGAAGAAACACAAACATTTGCTACTATTACTTTGCAAAATTATTTCAGAATGTACGAAAAGCTTGCTGGTATGACAGGAACAGCTGAAACGGAGGCGCAGGAATTTCATGATATTTATAAGCTGGATGTCGTTGTTATACCAACGAATAAACCATGCATCAGGATAGATTACGATGATCAAGTTTATAAGACAAAGCGCGAAAAATACAACGCAATCATAAAAGAGATAGAGGAGTGCCATAGAAAAGGACGGCCTGTTCTCGTTGGGACTATCAGTGTTGAAGTTTCGGAGACACTCTCAAGGATGTTAAAACGTAGAGGAATACCCCATAATGTACTAAACGCGAAGCATCACAAAAGGGAGGCAGAGATTGTTGCCAGGGCTGGTGAGCGTGGTGCTGTAACTATTGCTACAAATATGGCGGGTAGAGGAACTGATATAAAGCTTGGTAAGGGAGTAAAGGAACTCGGAGGATTACATATAGTCGGTACAGAAAGGCACGAGGCAAGAAGAATAGATTTACAATTGAGAGGTCGAGCCGGGAGACAGGGTGACCCTGGTTCATCAAGGTTCTTTTTATCTCTTGAAGATGATTTAATGAGATTATTTGGAAGTGAAAGAATAGCCTCGATAATGGACAGATTGGGTGTAGAAGAAGGTCAGGTTATAACTCACCCTATGATAACTCGATCTATTGAAAGGGCACAGAAAAGAGTTGAGGCAAGAAATTATTATATAAGAAAACGGCTGCTGGAATTTGATGATGTTTTAAATCAACAAAGAGAGGTTATTTATAAGAGAAGAAATTTTGTACTCAGGAATGATAACTTAAAAGAATTGCTTTTCGAAATGTTGGAAGATTGGATTGATGCAATTATAGAGAAATATACCCATAAGAGGGAGCACCCTGAAGATTGGGATTGGATTGGTTTAAAGGGTGAGGTATTCAACATCCTTGGTATAAACATAGAGATGGAAGAATTACAGGAATATTCTATATCTGAGTTGAAGCGTTTAATTATTGAGAAAGCGGTAAAATATTATGATCACCGAGAGCAGTTAATTGGCAATGAAAATATGAGATTACTTGAAAAATTCGTGATATTACGAACCATTGATGATAAATGGAAGGATCATTTATACTTTATGGATCAATTGAGGGAAGGGATTAATTGGCGGGCCTATGCTCAGAAAGACCCTCTCCTGGAATACAAAGCGGAGGGTTTTAACGCCTTTGTTGAAATGCTGGATGAGATTAATAGAGAGTCACTGAGATTGTGCTTTAGGGTGCAGATTGCTGTACCGGAGGAGGAGCGAAGGGTAAGGAGGCCGGCTCCTTACCGTACTGTGCATGAGGATTCAATAGGGCTTGGCTTCATGGTGCCTGCGCGTGAAGTGCCTTCTCCTCCTTCAAATGCAGAATTCCGTCCGGGCGGTCCAACGGAGTCTCCGAGGGGAGTTCCCGTAAGGGTTACCCGAAAGGTTGGGCGTAATGATCCCTGCCCATGTGGAAGTGGGAAAAAGTATAAGAAATGCTGTGGGAGAAATTTGTAGATTACTTCAGTAGCTGGGCAAAGACTGGTTTCTTTCCATCTGTCATTGGGGATAATCCGAGATATTCTTTAAATGTTTCTTTTTAAGCGGTCTATCTCTTGGTGTTTTGGTAATGTTTTTTGGCTTTCCCTTGTTGAGGGGTTGGTCTAGTTTGCCCTTCTTGGTTATTTAAACAGGTTTGTCTAAACTTTTTAATGGTTGTTGAAAAGAGTGGAAATGGAATGAGTAAGACCTTTCAACAGTTGTTTTTTGTTTTAGCTACCATTTTTGTTAGCACAGTTCTTGGATGGCAGGATATACGGAAAGCTCCCTATCTTATTTATAACGGTAATCCGGGTGAGATGGTGGTATTGTGGCAGATGAATAAAACGTTAACCTGTACTATTAGGTGGGGAGAGGATACTACTTTTTCCGATGGAGTGGCTCAGACGTCGGAATACAATAACGATCATCAACATAAGTACGTGATTTCGAATCTGGTTCCTGGAAATCTATATCACTATGAGGTGATAGCTGGAGTTGATACTTTCAGAGGTTCTTTTAGAGCTGCTCCTGAGGAGGATGTCTCCTCTGTAAAGTTTTTTGTCTATGGCGATACTCGTTCTTATCCAGAGACGCATAATAGAGTCGCGAGGGGTATTAATGAGCTATATGAAGCTGATTCTTCTTTCCATACGCTGGTTATATCGGTTGGGGACCTTGTGAGTAACGGAGACTCTGAAGATTACTGGGATGAACAGTTTTTTAATCCGTCCTATCCGGATATAATAAAGATGCTTGGTCACCTTCCGTATCAGGCCTGTATGGGTAATCATGAAAAAAACGGGGTGCTTTTTGAGAAATATTTTCCGTATCCATTTGTAGGAGGGAGATATTGGTCTTTTGATTATGGACCAGCTCATTTCGTTATCCTCGACCAGTATACGGGCTATGATCCTGGTTCTGTTCAATATGAGTGGCTTGTTAATGACCTGGCTAGTACAGGAAAGAAGTGGAAATTTATTGTCCTTCATGAGCCGGGGTATACTGCAGGAGGTAAACATCCCAACAACGTTATGGTGCAAAATTATATACATCCGCTGTGCACCGAGTATGGTGTGTCTATAGTTTTTGCGGGACACAATCACTTTTATTCGAGGGCGGAAGTAGGAGATGTTGTTCACATTACAACGGGAGGAGGTGGAGCACCGCTTTACTCTCCAGTTAAACAAGGAAATGTTGTTGTTGCTGCGATGGAGAACCATTTTTGTACTGTTGAGATTAGCGATAAGCTTTTGCATTTCCGGAGTATCAGTGACAAAGGAGAGGAGATAGATAGATTTAGTCTGAATGTTTACAAATTAAGACCTTATGATGTTTCAGTTTCACAGTTCTTTGCTAAGAAGGGGAAAGACTCTTTGATTGTGCTCTCACGCCTTAGAAATCCTTTTAATCGTAAAGTGGGTGTTTATACGGTTTTGTGTCCTTTTTATTCCGCGAAGCAGGATTCGTTTGCTATGTTTGATGATGGTTCTCATGGTGATGATGGCGTAGGCGATGGTTTGTGGGGGTGCGGTATGCCTGTGCCCGATTTCGAGGATGAGTTTGAAATAGCCATTGCCGTAATCGATTCGGAGGCGGATTTTTCTTTTTTGTCATATGATCAATCGCGTTTTACAACCATAGGTCCCGTGGTGCTTGAAAAATTTGAAATTACTTCTTCTGATACGGTACCAAATCATGGTGATCGTTTGAAATTCCAATTCGTGTTGAAGAATACGAGTGAGGAAGCTACTGCTCGTGATGTGACGGCGAAGGTTTCATGTCTGGACACTTTTGCGACTTTGCCTGTAGTTGTGACCTCTTCTTATGGTGATATACCTCCTGGGACAGCAGCAGTTGGGGATAGAAAGCAGTATATAAAGTTTAGTAATACTGCTCCTGATAGTGCATATGCGAGGTTTAGAGTTGATATTATGAGCGGCGGTTCTGTGTTCTGGGTTGACTCTTTTTCAGTACTTATTACCAGGAGCTCGGCTGGTATTGGAGAATGAGAGGAGAGGGTGTTAAGTTCGTGCGTTTTATCTCAGAATTATCCTAATCCTTTTAACAGAGTTACTGTAATAGAGTTTATAGTGACCAGGGATGAGAGGGTATCGTTGAAGATTCTTGATACGATGGAAAGAGAGGCTGCTGTTCCTCTGGAGAAAAAGAAGTATTCTCCCGGGAAGTATCTGGTCCGGCTGGATGGTATGCGGTTGTATGGTGGAGTGTATTTTTATGCGCTTGAAACTTCTACCGGGTTTGGGGAGGTCAGGAAATTTGTGTTATTGAAGTGAAGAGATTTTTCTTTGGTCTGGCAGTTAGTGCGGATTGGATGGAGCATTTCTTCGAAAAGGGGGTAAGTGTTTCCCTTTTTGCTTTTGGATATTTATCGATTTTCGGGTTAAATTTATTGGTTTTTTATGGGAACCTGATATGCCGCGGTGGCGGAACTGGTAGACGCGCTGGACTTAGGATCCAGTGGTCTTGTGACCATGCGAGTTCGACTCTCGCCCGCGGCACACGTTAAATTACTTGAACTTAAGAGGAAGGAATCTAATGAAAGTTAGTGTTAAAGATATCGACCAGACAAAGAAAAAACTAACAGTAGAATTTGACTGGGAAGAAATCAGGGATCAATATGACAAAATTTTTGAGAAGCTAAGGGAAAACCTGTCTATAAAAGGTTTCAGGCCGGGTAAAGTACCCGTTAATATTGCTAAAAATATTTTGAGAGAAGATGTAGAAAGGGAATTATCAAGCAACATTATTTCAGAATCAATGGAGAAAATAATTAAGGATGAAAAACTTGAGGATTATGTAGATATAGCTATCGGCGATGTTACTTTAAAAGAAGATGAAGGATTTTTATTTACAACAGAGATTGAATTTGACCCTGAATTTGAGCTACCTGCATATAAAAAAGGATTTACGGTTGTGAAAAACAATTATATTATTTCAGACAAGGAGGTAGAAGCTTATCTTGATGAATTAAAGGAGAACTATGCGCAATCCAGGGAAAAACTCGATGGGGCAGCAAACGGAGATTTTATAATCTGTGATATACAGGAATTGGGAGAAGGGGGTATCCCGATATTAGGCAGGAAAATTGAGGATAGAATGATAAAAGTAGGTGAAGGTATTTTTGGTCAGCCAGGAGCTGAGGGACTCATCGGAGCGAAGAAAGGAGAAAAAGTTAAAATACGCTTGTCCGATGAAAAAGGAAATGAAAAAAGTTATGAAATTTCTGTAAAAAAGATCGAAGAAAAAATATATCCTGAATTAAACGATGAGTTTGTAGAGAAAAATTTCGAGGGAGTAAAAAACCTTGAAGATTTGAAGAAAAAAGTATTTGAATATTTAAACTCGGAGTGGGATAGGAAGGCTGAAGAAGAGTTTGAAAGAGAGATAGTAAATTATTTTGTTTTGAATACTGAAATGAAAGTTCCTGAGTCAAGAATAAATGCCTACTTAGAAAAACTTATTGAAAATATAAGGGCAAGATCAAAAGAAGAAATAAATGAAGATAAAGTCCGAGAAGAATACCGCTCCATTGCAATACACGATATAAAATGGTTTTTGATAGAGAAAAAGATTGCCGAGGAAGAAAATATAACCGTAGATGCAATTGAGGTTGAAGACACAATCAAAGAGATTGCTAATAATTATCCAGAAGACCAGAGAATTAATATCATTAATTATTATCGAAGGAAGGATATCAGAAATAGATTGGAAATGGACCTGTTATCACAGAAGGTAATGGATCATATAAAACAATTTGCAAAGGTTAAAATAAATAAAATAAAAGTTAGTGACTTAATGAAGAGGAATATACAATGAAGAGAAATAAGAACGAAATCAATCAGGCATACGTTCCAATAGTTATAGAGAAAACCGGGGTTGTAGAACGTGCTTATGATATATATTCTAGACTCCTGAAAGACAGAATAATATTTCTTGGTCAGGCGATAGATGATCATGTTGCAAGTTTGGTAATAGCTCAACTATTGTTTCTTGAAGCAGAAGATCCTGATAGAGATATTTATTTGTACATTAATTGTCCTGGAGGTATTGTTACAGCAGGTCTTGCAATATATGATACATTGAGATATGTAAAACCTGATGTAGCCACAATCTGTATGGGTCAAGCTGCAAGCATGGCAGCGATCTTACTTGCAGCAGGTGCTAAAGGGAAGAGGTCTGCTTTACCAAACTCAAGGATTATGATTCATCAACCATGGGGTGGTGTGGAAGGTCAGGCAGCTGATATTGAAATTCATGCAAGAGAAATTGTTAGTCTGCGAGATAGAATAAATAATATTTTAGCAGAACTGACAGGTCAGCCGGTTGAAAAGATTGCCAAAGATACCGACAGAAACTTTTTTATGTCGTCTGAAGAAGCAAAGAAGTATGGGTTAATAGATAAAGTTTTAGGGAAATAAATATAAATAATTAACAATAAATAATATTATTTTTTAAAAAAGAAAGCAAAAATTTTCCTATTACGTCAGATAATAAATTTATCATTTAATAAAAAAAAATATTTGACAATAATAATTTTAGGATTTAAAATAACACTTGTGTGGGGGAAGTTTAATTATAAAAATAAATGGAGGTTGAAATGGATAAGAGAATTCTATGGGTGTTTATTATTCTATTGATTCCTCTGTTTTTGTACCCTGCGGGTTCAGTTGGAAAAATTTCCGGTAGGGTAATAGATAAAGAAACAGGGGAGCCTCTACCAGGGGTAAATATTATCATTGAGGGTTACAATCTTGGTGCAGCTACTGATGAAAATGGATACTACATCATTCTGGATGTTCCAGCAGGAGTCTACTCACTTAGGGCAAGTTTTATTGGTTATGAAACAATGATTGTGAAGGATGTGAGAGTGATAACTAATCTGACAACAGAAATTAATTTTAAGCTTTCTAGAACAACCCTTGAATTTAAGGAAGTTGTTGTCACTGCACAAAGACCATTAGTACAAAAAAGCGCAACCTACAGTATGTCAATTGCAACGGGGGAGGAGCTAGAGAATATACCAATTAGAAATATAGCAAATATTATAGGAACCATGGCTGGTGTAGTATATCAGGATGGTCAGATCCATATTAGAGGCGGTAGAGAAGATGAAGTAAAATTTTTCTTAAATGGTGTTCCTATTGTTGATCCTAATACAAATCAGCAGGTTGTATATGTAATACCAGAGGCATTGGAGGAACTACAAGTATTAACTGGAGGATATACTGCGGATGTTGGAGGAGCTAATTCTGGTGTTGTATCAATGCAGTTGAGAAGTGGCCCACAAAAATTTCAGGCTATGGTTGATCTGAGAACAGATGGTTTTAGTGATCCTGAAGAAGGGAAGAAATTATTAAATACATATACTTATGGACATAAGCGAGGGATTTTTACTGTAGGTGGTCCCCTTCTTTCTAATAATATCAAGTTTTTCTTGGGTGGTGAGTATGTAGACCTTGCAGACAGGGCAGTAAGATTTTCAAAAGGATTTAAATTCGAAAATTTAGTGGATATGAATCCACAGACACCTAAAGACCAGAGAGATACTGTTACCGTTGAGTATCCCAATGGTTTTACACCACATCAGAAAGATAAAAGGTTGACATTAAACGGTACTTTAACTTTTGATTTACCTATAAAGTTGAATCTTGGTTTTGCATATACAGATAGAAGGTATGATGTAGAAGATGGTAATAGAGTTATGTTAGATGTTTTAAATGACCGTGTTCCTTATAATGATTTAAATTCTTTACTATTAACTTTAAAGGCTACTAAGGTTTTAAAGAAAAATTCCTATATAGAATTTAGAGCTTCCAGGTTCAGTCATTCCAGAGAAAGAGGCGATAGCTGGTTTGACCATGATTGGAAGAAATGGTATGATAGCACGGCAGTAGCTGAATACACTGATGGTGAGGTTATATACAGAAATGCATGGAGACCTAAATACGATTATGTTTTACATGGTTTCCCATTTGAAAGAAATGGCACGCCAAATGACTTCTATTTCAAAAGGAATGAGCAATATATTGGATTTGCGGGAGATTTAGTAACGCAGATAGGTCTACATCATGAAATAAAGATGGGTGTAGATTCTCGATTATGGACTGTAAGGTATTTCGACATTGCCCCATCTGTTATGATATATACTGCTGAACCTGGAACTTATAGTTTCGAGACTTATGGAAGTATTGAAAAAGTCCCTGTAAATGTATGGATCCAAAGTGGATATGTGGATGCATATGGATATGATATTTATGGAAATGAAATAAATGATAAAAAGTATTATTATACGTCTGGTGGAGATACCTTACTTGGTTACGTGGATGGTCCGAGAAAACCTGTCGAACTTGCTTTCTATGTAAATGATAAAATGGAGTATGATGATATTATAATAAATGCAGGTGTCCGAATGGATTATTTTGATACTGATGATAAGGAACTAATAGATCCTGCAAGTCCAGCAGTCATAAAAACAGCAGTTATGCTGGCTGATACAGCGTGGAAAAAGAAAGATCCTGTGGTGTTGATAAGCCCTAGAATTGGTGTATCTTTCCCAGTTACTGAAGCAACTGTTTTCTATGCCCAATATGGTAAATTCTATCAGATGCCAAGTTTTCAAAATATGTATTTTAGCACCTATACTTTTGGTCGTCAAATAGTTCAAGGTGGTTATTATTATATTAATCCAATAGGATTTGGTCTTGATCCAATAAAAACTACATCTTATGAGATTGGTTTCAGACAGGCACTTGGTGGAGTTGCAAGCATTGATATCACAGGTTTTTACAAAAATGTAAAAGGTTTAGTGCAGGTAGTAAAGCAACTTCCATCAACTCCGGTATCGACTTTGACAACATATTACGACCGACTCGTAAATGGTGATTTTGCAACACATAAAGGTCTAGAAGTAAGATTTAACCTCAGAAGATGGAATCATATACTAGCTCAAATACATTATACTTATACTGATGCTGAGGGAACTCAATCTACCAGTACATCGGCTCATGGTGCCTTGTATTTTAACTCACAGATGCCCACTATAGTAAGACCATTAGAATATTCTCAAAGACATACAGGTTCAATTAACCTAGATTACAGATTCAAAGTTGGCGAAGGAGGACCACTACTTTCAGGTTTAGGAATAAATTTACTATTCCAGTTTTCAAGTGGTCATCCATATACATTTGTAACAGTTCCCGCTGGCGGACAGGTTGACCCATACGTTGCAGGTGTTGACTACATGCTTGATACAAGAGATAGGTGGCCATTGGAGCCAATTAATTCATCAGTTACTCCATGGACATTTTTTACTGACTTAAGAATTGATAAAACGGTTAGATTAGGGGGAATCGAAGCAACATTCTATGTAATAGTCAATAACTTAACAAATAGAAAAAATGTGATAAATGTATTTTGGAATACAGGTACGCCTGATGATGATGGTTTCTTAAGTGATCCAGTCAGGTCTCAGGCAACTATAAATGCCTATGGTGGCGATAGATATGTAGAGATGTATAGAATAATTAATCTGGGAAATGGACAGGCATATTGGGATAGGGTAGGAGCACAGTTATATGGTTCACCAAGACAAATTCATTTTGGTGTTAAGATAACTTTATAATTTTATTATAAAATATAGGAGGTAGTGATATGAAAAAAATGGGCAAAATATTTACAATATTGTTGATAATATCGATATTGACAGTAGCGATATATGCAAAGCCCGCAAATAAGAATACCAATTTGTATGAGAACTATTTATCAAAAATACTATTGACAAAGGTAACAAGGACATTGTCAAATATTAGTAACTGGAGCTACTGGATGTATTATGATGGTAAGTCCGGCATTAAGCCAGATGGGACGTCTGGAGGAATTTATCCTCGGGGTACTGCAGGTGTGATTTTTGAAGATGGATTTATAATCGGTGGCCTTGTTGATGGTTCTCCCAGAGTGGTAGGTCAGACATACGTTACAGGAACAGTGGCAGGTTGGATTACTGAATCTGGGCCAGTAAGTAGGGATGATGAAAGAGTAAAAATATGGAGAATTCGACCTGATTATAAGACGTTAACCCATAGTCAGTTAGTTCAGGATGCAGCAGAATTAAATATGATAGATCCTAAAGATGTAACAGAGGATATGACAAAAGCCATAATGGAGCAGTATGCTGAAGATTGGGAAAATTGGCCTGGTGATCTCGGGGCACCGTTCATTGATAAAAATGGCAATGGTGTATGGGATGGCTCGGATGTTGACGAACCCGGGATTGCTAATGCAGATCAGGTTGTATGGTTTGTATGTAATGATATGGATAAATCAGCTGCTAATGCTCTATATGGGTCAGATCCAATAGGACTGGAAATACAGGTTACTGCATGGGCATATGCACAACCCGGGGCAAGATTGGGACAAATAATTTTTAAAAGGTACAGAGTAATTAATAAGTCTGGAGAGACGATAGAAAACTGTTATGTAGCCCAGTGGTGCGATCCAGATGTAGGTGATGCTGGTGATGACCTTTTGGGGTGCGATACTGTACTTGGGCTTGGTTTTGCATACAATGGATATGAAACAGACAATCAATTTGCAGCCTTTGGTCTTGCTCCATCCGCGATCGGGTATGATTTTTTCCAGGGACCGCTGGTAGAAGGCATTTCTGGTCAGGATTTAAATAGAAATGGTGTAGATGATGCCCAAGATTATGGGTTATTTGATTTTAAGAAAAGACCCGGTTATATAAACATTCCAATGACTACTTTTGCATGGTTCTCTGCTGGTTCTGATATTAATGATCCTGAACTTGGTGATTATACTGGAACCTTACAATGGTATAATATGTTAAGAGGTTATAAACCTTTTGAGGATATAGACAAACCGGAGCCGTGGTATGTTGGGAATGACCCAAATCAGGGTACGACCAAATTTCCGTTGGCTGGAGACCCTGTGACAGGAGAAGGTGATGTCGATGGTACAGGTAAAAATTTCCCTCCTGGCGATAGAAGAATGGCATTGTGTTCTGGACCTTTTACATTTGCGCCTGATGATACACAGGATATTGTTGTTGCTATTATTGGAGGAAGTGGAGATTCGAGACTATCTTCAGTTACAGATATGAAGCAAACGGATCTTATCGCCCAAAAATTATATGATGAGGCTTTTGAAGGTATTCCGAAAGCACCATCTCCACCAAATGTTAATGTCATTACCTTTGAAAATGAGATTGTGCTCGATTGGGGTTTTGATCATGATGCCGTTAAAGCAACTGAAGAAACTGTAATTGCTGGTTATGAATTTGAAGGATACAATGTTTATCAATTGCCAAGTAGGAGCGCCACTAAAGATGAGGCTGTACGCATTGCTACTTTTGATAAGGTTAACGGCGTCAAAACAATAATGGGGATACGTTTTCTACCCGAATTTGGTCAGGAAGTTGAGGTCCCTGTGCAATACGGTACAGATCGTGGTGTTCAGAGACATATCGTTATTGATAAAGATTACATAAATTCAATTCCGCTTTATGAAGGAAATACATATTATTTTGCAGTAACTGCATACAATTACAATCCAGAACCTGAATTGATACAGGATAAGGCTATTGAGTCACCTTTGACTGTTTTGGCTGTAACAGTTCAAGAACCAAAGCCAGGAGATGTTCCACAAGATAAATATGGGAACTCCTATGAAATAGAACATGTTCAGGGAACTGCTGACATGAGTGCTGAATATATTGTAGTGGACCCATATAAATTGACAGGTCATAATTACGAGATTTACTTCCATCAGGCTGCATTCTTTTTAGATGTTGATGGACAGTGGAAAAAAGTACAAACTACCGGGAAGAGATTAGCAAAAGATGTTTCTCCATCGACTATTACTGGATATGCATTATATGGTGAAAGAGGTGGAACTTATGATTTAAAATTTATTCTGGATTTGGTATCACCTGATTATAATTATGCAGAAGGTGTGAAATTACGCTTTCCAGAAGGCATTGAAATTAATAGTGCAAGCTGTGAGGGTGATATTACTGCAATAATAGATTCTGATTCTAACATTGTTTTATTTGGAAGGGAAATAAAGAGTCCAGATGATTTATCAGGAGCAGGAGTTTTTTCAGGTGGTGAAGTTATGACTGTAAATATAGATGCTACTGCTCTACCAATAAGTGTAGACTATGTTGTTTATGACGATGGATGGGCAACTTTGTTCTGTTCTGATCCAGAAAATCATGATATATGTGAGCAATACGGCATACTGGATGCGGTTGTTAGGAATGCAGAGGGTACATGTATAATAGATTCATTAACCTATGCCCTTAAAACTGCCAATGTTTGGAGTGTAAAAGATTTAACAACAAATGAGATTGTTCTGTCTGATCAAAGAGTTGTTAATGGCATTGATTGGTTAACAGATGAAGAGGTTGGTTTTGGAGAAGTAGCTCAGGTAGATGGAATACAGATTAAAATTTATGGTAGCTATAAAGCTCCAATAGACTTTACAAAGTATGCTCATATAAATCCTGAGGGAGAGGAAGATGTGTTTTCAATGGATAGAGCTGTGGCGTGGCTTAATTATGACCAACATGGGAAGCCGTTTATAATTACAAGTTACTTACACCCCTATGGCTGGGCATCTACGGCTTATGCTGCTGATCCTGATGTATGGGGGTGTGGAACTACGGATATGGATATTTTACAAAAGGATATTGAGTTGAGATTTACTGGTGTATATGATGAACCATATACAGTAAAAGTAAATGGAGTTGATGTTACCATTCATCCTATTAAGGATGGAACTGGTTCACTTGCTACGATTGTTGGAGCGAGAAATTACAGCCTTGTAGATCATCCGTTGAATCCAAATCCAGGGAGTGATGAGCCATTTCTTATTAGAATACCTTTTGAAGTATGGAATGTAGATGATAATCGCCAGATATCCATTGTTATTTATGATCGTATCCAAAATCCAGCCAATGGCGGTGACTTTTATGCTTTTAATCCCAGTGACAGAATGTATTGTTTTATCCTTGATAAACCATATGATCAGACTATTTCCGCACCAGCCGATGTTGATCCAGATGCTGGAGGTAGTGATTGTCAGTATCTTACATGGAATCTTGTCTTCTGGAATTGCGACTGGAATGAAGGGGATAGAGTGGTAATTCAATACGATAATCCAATACAGATAGGTAAAGATGTATTGAGATTTAGCACAACAGCGCCGGTTCTTAGTAACATAGATTCTGCAAAGAAAGCTGTTGAGAAGATTAATGTATTCCCGAACCCATATTATGCATATAATGCCCTGTCTGATAATATGTACGATAATTATGTGACCTTTACCCATCTACCTGCAAAAGCGACTATTAGGATATTTACGTTATCAGGAATTGAAGTCAGGAAATTGGAAAAGAATGATCCAAGCAGCCAATTCTTAAGATGGGATCTTAAGAATGAAAAGGGTCTACCAGTAGCAAGCGGATTATATATTGCTTATATTGATTTACCTGATCTCAATAAACACAAGATTCTGAAATTCTTTATAATACAGAGTGAGCAAATTCTGGAATATTATTAATTGGATAATGTAGGAGGTGATAAAATGAATAAAAAAACAATTAACATATTTTTAACCATAACCACGTTAATATTAATTGTAAACATTCTATATGCTGGAGATGCATCTCGTGTTGGAACAGCTGGTGCGACACAATTGCAGGTTCCGATAGGAGGAAGGAACATCGGTTTTGCTGGAGCAGATATAGTATATACTCAACCTCTGGATGCTGTATATTGGAATCCAGCAGGACTTGGTGATTTGGATATGAGAGCTTCTGGTTTGTTTTCAATGCAGAATTTAATAGCGGATATAAAAGTTAGCTATTTCGCTGTTGGTGTAAAAATGGGGACAAAAGGTGTCTTGGGTGTAAGTGTAAAAACCTTTGATTTTGGTGAAATTTTGGTAACTACTGAAAAAAATATGGATGGTACCGGTGCGACATATTCTCCAAACTTTTCAACCGTAAGTTTGACATATGGAAGAAAGTTTACGGATAGAATTAATTTTGGTATATCCGGAAAGATTGTTTCAGAAAGTATCCCAAGGGCGAGTGCCTCTGTTACAGCTTTTGATGCTGGATTGCAGTATAAAGATTTATTGAGAATAAAAGGGCTCGGTTTTGGAATCGCAATGAAAAATATCAGCATAAGAAATTTGAAATATGAAGGAGCTGGCTTATTGAAAAAAGCCAGGCAGGAGAGTGAATCATATACCCAATATTTAAATATTCCAACAATGGAAGCTCACCTTCCAGCCAGTGTTGACATTGGTTTAAGTTATTTAATGAAAATGGGAACTTCCAGTTTACTTGTTAGTGGTGTTTTTCAGCAGAATAATTTTCAGAATGACGAGTTGAGATATGGTGCTGAAATTAGTTTATTTGACATGTTAAGTATCAGATGTGGATATGATATGATACTGTATGATCCTGATAATCCAGATATAGGAAAAAGTATATATGAAGGTATTTCATATGGTGGTAGTCTAACGTATAGTATTCAAGGAGTTAATTTCTCAATAGATTATGCTTATCGTTCGACAAAGTATTTTAATGGAAATAGTTCGTTTTGCATAACAATTGAATTGTAAATATTGAATTTTTACAGTTGATTAAAAAAGGGGGGGCGATAATGTCCCCCTTTTTTTATATTATTTCTTTATAAATTACAGTTGTTATAATAACTTTTGAATGTATGATCAGATTCTGTTTTAGATATCTTTTCATATTTATTCTATCGAGTATTTGCCTGTATCCACAATCCGATAAGATATCCGGTAAAATCCGAGGATTTGTGAGAGATAGCGAAAGCGGTAAACCGCTCATTGGTGCTGATGTAATTATCTTACCAGTAACTCTGGGGAAAGGTGCTGCTACAAATGAGAATGGTGAATTTTTAGTACCTAATGTGCCAGCAGGGACATATGATATTAAAGTATCTTATATAGGATATAGTTCTGAAGTTTTAAAGGGTGTGACGGTATTCCCAGGAGAGACAAAAGTCATTAATTTCTATCTGAAGATGTCTCCCATTGAGGGGAAAGTAGTTGAGGTTGTTGCAGAGGCAAGAAGAAGTATTGTTTCAGTCAGGTTGCCCAAAATACAAACTGAGATAGAGGGGGAAAAGATAAAAAGAATGCCAGTTACTGATTTTACGGAAGTTATAGCAAATTCTGCAGGTGCTATTGAGATAGAAGCTGGTAGATCGAGAGGATTACATATAAGAGGTGGCAGAACAGGGGAGGTTGCTGTATATGTTGACGGAATTAATACAAATGATCCAGTTGATAGAAGTATAGGTATTAATCTGGATAATTCGGCAATAGAACAGATTGTGATTAGTTCAGGTGGTTTTTCTGCCGAATATGGTGAGGCTATGTCTGGTGCTGTAAGCATTATAACTAAGGAAGGAGAAAGAGATAGGATTTCAGGTTTACTTGAAATTGAGTCCGACAGACCGTCTACAGGTATTAATGAAGATCTGGATTATGGTTATAACAAATACAGGTTCAATATCAGTGGACCTATACCATTTACAAAAGAAATTTTAACTTATTTTATTTCATCTTCTTACGAAAATACAAGAGAACGAATCCCTCGCCCCATACATCAAAAGCACAGCAGTATAAAATCACCATCTGCTACAATAAAATTAGTCTATAAGAAAAAGAATTCGCCTGATAAGATAACTATAGGAGGTAGTTTTAACGATGATGAGTACTATTACTATAATCATAGTATTTCAGAGGGAGATTGGTTGAGGGATTATTACAAAGGAGAAAGGGGTCACAGAAGACTCAGCTTTAAATATCAAAGTAATATATCAAAGAATACTGCATGGGAGTTTTTTGCATTCTATTATAATACATACCGCAGGTGGTCATCTGGTGAGGGAAAAGATTATAATGATTTTAAATACATATCCACTCGTCTTGATTGGGTGAATTATGCATACGAGAATAGATGGTATGACCCGAGGAGTAGAAAATGGGAACCTTTAATTGGTGCGGATGGGAATTTATTAATATATGACTCCTCTCTGGTTTCTCCAGATGGCACTCCTCTAATAAGCTTAAGCTTTGAAGATCAGGCCTTTTACTATTACTATGCCCAAAAAAATTACTATGACCCATTTACAGGGAAATGGATAAGCCCGGAAGCTGAGGCTGAAGCAATGAACCAGAGATGGCATGATACATCTTATTGGTATATACCAAAGGATTTAAATCCCAGTTCAATGTGGTATGATCCTGCAGATTCTACAGTAAAGGTAAAGTTTTTCGACAGGAATGAATATTCTGCATACCTATTTCTATCACCAGATTCTCAGGAGGTTTATGATTTATGGGGTTATAATGGGGATCTGCATAATGGGTGGTATTGGGATAAAGACATATTCAATCTTTTTACTTATGGACCTGGTCGGCCCTGGTTTCATAATCAAAATACCAGCCATATAGCATGTGAGTTTCACTTAATGTCACAGGTTAATATTTACAATGAGGTCAAATTCGGGTGGAAATTTCAGCAGAGCTACCTGAACTATTATGATATCCAATTTGCAAATCCGAAGCCATACTTTGATTCCTATCATTATGAGCCAACAGTAGCGGCGGGTTGGATTGAAAATAAATTTGAATATGAAGATTTGATTATACATCTGGGTTTTAGATATGATTATTTTCATTCCCATGCGAAGGCATTATGGAATCCTGATAATTTTGATCCGGGGAAGGATGGCCTTGAGGATGAAAATGAGCCTGGGTATGATCCTTTATTAAATCCTGATCCAAACAATGATAATTATGATCCTAGTAATAATCCATCGGGGACTGAGGGTGACGGAATAGTCGATTATAGAAAGGCACGACCAAAGCATCAATTGAGCCCGAGATTTGGAGTAAGTTTTGCCGTTTCGGATAAATCTGCCATGTATGCAAATTACGGACACTTTTTTATGATACCAGAATATGGAGAGATATACCAGAATATTTATACTGATCTTACCAGTGGGTATCCTCTGGTAGGCAATCCTGATATTGAACCAGAGCATACAATAGCTTATGAGATAGGACTGAAGCACGGATTTTCTCAGATGCTGGGCTTTGAAATTTCTGCCTATTATAAAGACGTTGAGAATCTTTTAGCAACCCGTACTTACAATACAATTTTTAATGGACAGGTTGCAACTGTTACCTTTCAGGAGTCTGAAGATTTTGCTAAGATCAAAGGAGTTGATTTTAGATTGAAGATTGGATTGCCCTTGATAAATGGTGAGATTACCTACTCATATCTGGATGCTAAGGGTACAGGTTCCTCAAATCGTGAATTTTACTACCTTTATATTGATCAGCCTGAAAGACCTCTTCCTGTAAAAGAGTATCCACTTGAATTTGATGTCACGCACTCTTTCAAAACAAATTTAAATTTTTATATTCCTATGATTAAAAAAACAAAAAATATTCTTATCAATATGTTCCAGGATGTTAATATTAACACCCAGATAAATATCAATTCGGGAGCACCATATACGCCTGAGGATATTCACAGTAAACCGATGGAACCGGGATCAAAAAGAATGCCTTCAATTATGAGAATAGATTTGCGAGCTGAAAAATATATAAGAATAAATAATAGGTTGTTTTTGAGCGTATACGTTGATATAAGGAATCTTTTTAATAAAAGAAATATTGTAATGGTTTATCCATATAGTGGACTTCCGGATGATCCTGGTAGATCACCTGTATTTGAAAAGACAAGATATTCAAGATATATCGGTGAAGTTGATCCGACAAATCCCGATAATATTGTAGACTCGGCGGAAGAAGCCTATGAAATACATATGAAACTGCGGAAACAGTACTATAATGTACCAGGCAATTATGGTATACCAAGAATTGTAAGATTTGGGATTTCTTTTCAATTTTAAATTTTAAAGTGGTCTGAATGAGAAGATTATTTTTCTATATTATATTTTTTTCAATAATTTGTTATGTAAATGGTCTATTCGGTAGACTGAAGGATATTAATAATTTCCCCAAAAATAATATATTATTAAAATCCTTTTTACTTAAAGCTCCTGATGTTATGATATCATGGATTGGGGCTGGATATTTAACTAAATATACCATAAGCAATGCCGGACAAAGTGGACTTTTTGAACCGCCCCCAGGCTGGAGCTTCTATAATGGTTTGTGGCCTACTGGATATGGACTTGGAAACGGGAGAACCGGTGAGTTTCCAAGAGGAACAAACCAGTTTTATGTCTGGGCAGCAGGTCTCTGGGTTGGTGCAAAATCCGAACACTTTAATACAGCTGATGATAAAAGCGTAACGGTATTAATTAATGGTAAAAGACGAACATTTTCAAATGTCAGAGTGGCAGCATGTGCCTATTATTCTGATTTAAGCGCAATTTCTCGCCTCTGGCAGTCAAACCAGTTGATTAATGGAGAGACTGACGGTAAAAATGCTGTATATAAAGGGAAGTATCTTTTTGGCCAAAAAAATAAAAATATTGAGGATTATCAAGATGTCTGGGCTTTTTTTATCCCAAAAGAAGGTGATTATTATGGTATGGAAGAGAAAGATACTATATTCAGACTAGATTATGTAGAAATAAATAAAAAAAGAATAAAGGTTCTTGAAAGTAATCCAAGTCTCGATCCAGATTTGATCTTACTTGATCCTTTCAGGTTTGATAGAAATGGAAATATTATCGGGGATATTGTTTCTGATGAGGATACATATACAGTTTTTGGTGATTATATAAATGAGAAATACGGATCTTTTCTCTGGACGATGGGTTACGATTTACGTCCAGTTGGAATCCAAGTCGTACAACGAACTTATTCATGGAATATGGATGATTTTATATACATAAATTATAAAATAAAAAACATGAATCCATTCCCACTTGATTCTGTTTTCGTAGGATATTTTATGGACAATGATATTGGATATGCTGACGATGATATGATAGGCTTTGATAAAAACCTGAACATTGGTTATTCTTACGACTATGATTTGATTGAATCAGGATGGCAGAGCTCTGCCGGATATATCGGAACTATTTTTGTTGAAACACCAACGGATACCATTAATGGAGAAGAAAAAGAAATTGGGTTAACGGGTTTTCATACATGGATACGGTCTGATCTGGGTGTGAGTGAGGGATTTCCTGGTGATGTGGACGATGAAGGGACTGATCATCTAAAATATGTGGAACTTGCAATGGTAGATAGTTTTGAGACATATGAAAATCCGCAGGATGTGAGACAGCTTGCCTGCTCAGGTCCCATTAAAAGGCTCGAACCAGGGGAAGAGGTAAGCGTAACTATTGCAATTGTAGCTGGAGCCTCTCTATCGGAATTGAAATCTAATGCAGAATTAGCTGTGAGAAAATACAAGACAGGCTTTATTGGTCCAGAGCCGCCACCATCTCCATCACTAACGGCAATTCCAGGTCACCATAAGGTATATTTATCCTGGGGTAAAGAACCTTTGAACGCTATCGATCCGTATACAGGTGAGGCAGATTTTGAAGGTTTCAGAGTTAATCGGAGTAAGACAGGTTTGCAGGATGATTGGGAACTTTTAAAAGAATATGATATTGCTGGGGATAGTACAGAAAATATGGCAACAATTGAATATACAAAAGGTAGTTCAAACGTTATAGCAACATATGAGGGATTAATTGGCAGAAAGGATTTGCAGAGTCTGGAGCCGGGAGAGCAGAGTGATGAAGAGTTACAAAGTCTTCTTTATAAAAGATTTAAAGAAGCAATTTATACAATAGAATTTGTTAAAACTCAGATTATTGTTGATGGTGTGAATAAAGACACATTGAAAATGATTATATATGACGTTACAAATAGACAACTTGTACCTTTTAATTATAATGCTTTGAGTAATGGATATGGCTTTTGTATATATAGTAATTACAATGGGAATAAGGTAACCGGTAAACAACCAGACGATATATATAGGTCGTGTTATTATATCTATTTTGACGGTATATTTATAAAAATTTCGAATGGCTTTTATACCGATAGAGATGGTGATAATGCTGGAAACGGGAAATGGGATAATGGAGAATATTTTGAAGATTTAAACGGTAATGGAAAATATGACACAGGCGAACCATTCATCGATGTCGAAGAAGATGAAAAGCAACTACAGTATCTATCACCTCGAGAGGGTGATATTTTTACTGTTAGAACTTTCAGAGCAAAAGATATAGGTTCCCAGACTGACCTTGAATTTACCTATGTTGATGAGGGATTAGTTAATGGTATGACATATTATTATTGTGTGACAAGTTTTGACAGGGGGTATCCGCATTTAAATATTCCGTCCATTGAAAGCAGTTATTATCAGAATATGATTGCCGTAGTTCCACAGCATCAACCGCTAAACTATGTAGGAGAGCCTGGTATATCAGAAGTTACCCATATAGGTAAGTCGACCGGGAGGCTAATTGTTAACGTTACTGATTCAAGGAAATTGAAAGGACACAGGTACAGGGTATTATTTTTTAGAAATAATCCTGAATCAAATTCCGTATCAGCTGATTATGGTATTATTATTGATGATGACCTGCCTTATTATATGGTATCAAATGAAATTGTTGGTAAAGGTGGTAATTCAAATATTTGTACAGGTAAAATATCAAATACTGCGATTGTTCCAGGAAGTGTTGTAATCAAATATGCCGGTAGTGAAATAAGAGATGACTCATCAGGATTCTTATATGGTATTGTAGGAAATGACACGGTTACAGGTAGTGTTCATTATGGAAATGGTTCCTTAAAGTTAGTATGTAAAAATAGTATTTTTTCAAGTGACTCAGATTTTAAAGTAACATACGCTTATACTACTCTTAGACTTAAAGAGTGGCAAGCTGATTCTTTAACCAGTTTGATAAAATATAATACTCCGGTATATATTGTAGGTGAATTAAAGGAAGACAGTACCTTTGACGAACACGGTTTTATATTTAAAGTTGAATCTCCAAAGCTTTCTATAGATTCATTGACATGGAGTCTGTCCACAGATCAATCTGATATCTATCGAATTAAAGTTGGTTCTATCTCAAAAATTGAGCCGTACGATTATATAGTAACTTTTCCCGATACCGGCACACGATCCGCAATTGCTACTCTGGAAAATTCTCCTGTTCCGGATCAACGTGTTCCATGGAAAGTGTACAATGTAACTTTGGGGCTTGAAAGCCGCAGTTTCAATCCTAATGGAGCATTTATTTATAATGAATTGATAAAATGGAGATATGACCATACACCCCCTTATGATAGTTTAAATATTAATACTATTAGAGTTTTACCAGAGTACTTAAGAGGTGAGAATCGGGTGGATCCTTTTGCCTTTGAACTTATTTTAGTTCCAGTAGATACGAATCTCGCGGGAGCAATTTACCTTGATCCACCGTCTGAAAATGATACGCTATATGTTTTTACTTCAAAACCGATAACATCTGACGATATATTTTTATTCAGTACTTATAACATGTTTACTGAAGTGGAAGATATCGATATGAATAAGATCAAAGTGGTGCCAAATCCCTATTACATCAGAGCAGCATGGGATAGAGACAGATACAATCAGCATATAGATTTCAGGCATCTCCCGGAAGGTACATTAGATAATCCAGTCCACGTCAGGATTTTTAACTTAGCTGGAGCACTGGTTGCCCATCTTAAGAAGAATGGTGTAATTGATAAAAATGAAGTCAGAGATGAATATGGTACCCTTTCATGGGATTTGAGAGACTTTAATGGATTGAAAATAGCAAGTGGTTTGTATATCTATCAGGTAGAAGCCAGAATTAATGGAAAAGATTATGCCAAAGTAGGGAAAATAGCTATAGTTATGGGACCATAGGATGATTTTAAGGAATCTATTTCAATGTAAAAGAGTTTTGTCAATATTTCTCATATTAGGATTTTGTAGTATCAGTTTTGTTAACGCGGGTGCGGGTGCCCAGTTCTTACAGATATTTCCCGCTGTACATATAGCAGGTCTCGGTGGGGCTTTTACAGCATACGATGGAAACATTGAATCCATTTTCTGGAATCCATCCTCTATAATGTCGGTTGGATACCGAATGGCGATGTTTAATAACGCCAATTATTTTGCAGGGGTAAGGCATGCAAGTTTCGCATTCCTTCAGCCTTTCGAGAATAATACACTGGGGATATCTTTTATTGCCCTCCTGAGTGGAGAAATTGAGGAAACAACAGAAATTGAAGATGAAGGTACAGGTCATACTTTCACTGCTAATGATTATGCCTTTGGTTTGACCTACTCCAGAGCCATGACCGATAAGTTTAATGCCGGAATCACAATAAAGTTATTAAATCTCAATCTTGCTAAAGTATCGGCAACAACTATTAGCTTTGATTTCGGAGCATTATATAAAATGAAAATTTTAGGTAATCTTAGAATTGGATTTGCAATCAGGAATTATGGACCAGATTTTCGATATAAGGGTGAAGGATTGATCGGTTATACTAAAAAGTCTGATAATCCCTTTGCGGAGGAGGATGTCAAATATGAACTGGTATCAGCCTCTACTCCACTACCTATGAGTTTTCACCTTGGAATTGCGTCTGATATATACAATTCCGGGTTTAGCAAAATATCTTTATGCTTTGATATAACTAATGGTATTGATCAGAAGGAGAATTTTTTGTTTGGAATTGAATATTGTATTTCGGATTTTTTATATATTGATATTTCCCATTCAAATTTGAAAGCTTTGTCTTGTGGTTGGCGGAATTATTCCTCCCTTGGAGGCAATATGCGGGGAGCCAATTGGGGAGCTGGAATTAATCTTGGTAAATTTTTTGATAAAATATTCTGGTTTGGCTATTCTTTTGAATCACATAGATATCTCCCCCCAGTTCAAAGATATGGTGTAAAGTTGAAATTTTAAAAGTATTTTTAGGAGGCTAAGATCATGAAGAAGTATTTGCTTATTTTTATTACAACATGCTTTCTTTTTCATTTTTCCCTTTTTGCACGAGAATGGCATGATGTGAAAATAATCTCTTACTCTAATAATAGAGTGATTTTAAAATATAATGAGATGTATCATAAGCTGGCACCTAGGTTGAATAAATCCTCAGAACAGGTAATAGTGGATACTATTTACTATTACAACCCACCGATATCTCCTGATGTTTATGATGAATATTTAGCCGGTTATCAAGGAACAGGAAGTGATCCTGCTGATACCTGCATAAATTGGTTTTCTCTTCTCGCACCTGGGACAGTAACAAAAATAATGATGCAAAATGTTTCATCAGGAACGGCAAATTTTAATATGTTTGCTCCTGCGATAGATTGGGATGAAGGAAGATATGTGTTCCCGGATGATCCTGAATCAAATTCTTTGCTTCCATATTCAGTACCATTTTTTTGTGAAGCTAAAAACCCTGATGAACAATTTACAAATGGAGAGTGGACACCGATATGGAATGTTTTTGATATCAAGGCGAATTTTGGAAGTGGTATTTATCTTGAAGGGGATAGTCTGGATTTCTGGGTTGGATATTCTTTGGATAAAACAGGGAATCCGAAAATCTGGCAGGATGGCTATTATCATGATTCCGATTTTGAAGGAGCATGTAGGAGTTTTTCCACTTTACATGCATTTTGCCCTAATAACTACGGCTGCTGGTATAGTATCGTAAATGCAAATGACAATAACCTGTGGCTTTCTCATATAATGCAGATTGAGGTGGAATATGAGCATCTTCCTCCGATAATTTCTGATGTGTCAAGGTTTTCCGACACCTTTGCGAGCCAGAAAAAAGTGAAAGCAAAAATTGTTGAAATTGAGGGAGAGACATTTACAGCAGAACTTGTGTATAAGACAGGAATTAATGGTCAGTATCAATCTGTTACAATGAAAGATGTTGGGAATAATAATTTTGAAGCAACACTTAATATAGAGGAGGGTGATACCGTATATTACTACGTTGAGGCGACTGACGAGTCAGATTACACTGGATATTCAAATATTATGTCAATTGTAAATGTAGTACCACCTGAGAATGCCCCACTTTTGGTAGTTAATAATAATGGTGGTGAAACGTACTGGGAATTTCTTAGAGGTATAGTGAATATTGGACAGGCATATTTTTTCTGGGATATGAACCAACATAACGGTATTGACAGTACAGTTATAAATTATTCCGGGTTTAAAGCTTTGATGGTCTTTGGATGGGGAACCGATATAATTCCGATAACTGATGTGGAAACCCAGGATGTCTATGGAATAAAAAAATTCCTTGATAATGGAGGTAGTTTATTGCTTTCTGATATGGATTATCTATTCGCATGGGGTCTGGAGGGACAGGAATATTTTCAACAGGGTGATTTTGCTTATGATTATCTTGGTATAGATAGGTATGAGAGTGATCCTGATGATGATAACAATGTTGAAAATGGTGGATCTGCTGATAATAGAATGAAAGGTGTGAACGATGATGTAATTTCTGGCGATTTCTCTGGTTCAAACTATTACGGACCGATTGATTATGAAATGCCAGATCCAGATTGGGCTAACTGGGGCGATTTTATAGTAGCGAATTCTGAAGCTTTTGATATTTTTCACGGAGTATCTTCAAATAAAAGCATGGCTGTTAGAAAAGAAGGTGAAAATTTTAAAACCGTTACTTTTGCTTTCCCAATTCATCTCTGTTCAGATCCGGAAAAGTATTCTACTCTTCTCTATAATACCCTTCTCTGGTTTGGTGCATATCAACAGGATATAGATAATGAGTATAGGAATGTCAAAGATTACAAACTGAATCAAAATCATCCGAATCCGTTTAACCCTTCAACAAAGATTTCATATTATATTCCCAGTAATAGTCATGTTCTGTTAAATGTTTATGATATTAATGGAAGATTGGTAAGAAATCTGGTTAATTCGTATAAAGAATCCGGTTGTTATATAGTAGTCTGGAATGGTAAGGATAATATGGATAAACCAATGTCATCAGGTGTATATATTTACACTATGAAAATTGGTAATAATGTGTATTCAAGGAAAATGTTATTGATAAGATAAAAGTAATTATAAAAACCTGTCTTGTGATTTTTACCAAATAAAAGAATAGGCAATTAGAATAAATTTAAACATGAGATATAGAAGCTTCAGTAAAGAAATAATAATTATCTCGTTTCTGAGTTTGGTCCTTTTTAGCGATGTTGCTTCCTCAAAACAGGTTAAAGAAACCACAATAGATAGGATTGAAAAAGCGTACAGAGCAGGTCATATTGATTATCAAAGTTATTTGGTAAATCTCGCGTATTTAGTATTTAATAAAAAGAAATTGACTAAGAAATTACTAGTTGAAGGTGAATTACCACTGAAATGTGGAAACCCCATTATTGAGGTAATAAAGAATAATTGGGATTTGCTTCCTGAGGAGACCAGAAATTTTATTTTGAAAAAAGTGACTATGCCATCTGGTTATTCCTGGGATGATTCATTTGAAAGTCCTGGCGGTAAGTTTTTAATTCATTATTATACTTCGGGACCTGACACAACACCCATGACTGATGAGAATGAAAATAGTGTGCCTGATTATATAGAAAAAATGGCTGAGTACTTTGATCATGTCTGGAAAGTTGAAATTGATACCCTCAATTATATAGAACCTGATCTTGGAAGTAATGGTAAACTTGATGTTTACGTTGAGAACTTATCAGGGGTATATGGCTATGTGTGGGGACCGGATAGCCTTCATATGGACAATGATTATAATCCCGCGCCAAAAACGACCGATCCGGAAGGAGATCAGGCTGGAATCATGAAGGTTACAGCAGCACATGAGTTTCATCACGAGTGTCAGCTAATGTATAAAATAACAAAGAGCTGGTATAAAGAGGCTACATCAACATGGATTGAAGATGTTGTCTATGATATAGTAAATGACTATGTGCATTATCTTGGTAGGTTCTTACAGTATCCGTATTTATCATTAGACGTATTCGAGAAAGATAACATTCATCAATATGGAGCGTGTATTTTTAACAAATTTTTATCTGAGAAATATGATTCGATAGATATAATCAGGCAAATATGGGAAGTGGACGAAACCTCTGCACTTCATGCAATAGATAATGTTTTGAAGGAGTATGGATCGAGTCTTGAACAGGCATTTTCAGAGTTTGTAGTATGGAACTGGTTTACGGGGATCAGACATGAAACTAATCTGCCTCATTATGAAGAAGCCTCCATGTATCCTATCGCATCAACTCAGAATAGGCATTATATTACATCTGATTTCGTTAGCGTAGACAATTTTTCACCAGAGGAATACTTACCTGATCATCTTGGCTGTAATTATATTCGCATTGATAATTCTGATAATGATAGGAAATTGATTGTGAATTTCCATGGTGACAATACTGTTAGATGGTCGATATCGACTATAAAAAGTTATGACGATTCATATTTCCAGTCCGATATTATAGAGCTTGATGATGGTGCTGGTTCGATTTTTATTCATGATTGGAAAGATCTGAATTATATCATGGTTATACCCTCAGTCATAGCACGTAGTGGTGTGGACTTCGAATATAATTACTCACTTATATTGGCGGATTATGGTCTGTTTGTGGAGAAGTACTTCTATTTTGATGTTGGGAATGAATCGGATGGATATATATCACCGGGAGAGGATGGGGCTATTATTGTAAAGATTATTAACTATGATAGGGATTATGCAAACCTGCAGTTGATCTTACGTACAAACGAGAATGGAATTGAAATATCCGATAGTGTATTATTAATTCGTGACTTTTCTTCTAATGCTTCATTAATAAATGACAATCAACCTTTTACATTTCATATTGAAGAGAGTTACAATAAACCAACTGCTCAGTTTACACTTCATGTAGTTGAGAATGGTAACGATGTTGCAGATTTTAATTTAATTATAAAAATAGGTTGTCCGGAGATATTGCTTGTCGATAATAGTATGAACTCAGAGGGTTCTGGTTTAAAAGGAATACTTTATTCTCTTGGCTTTATTTATGATTACAAAGATTTAAGATGTATTGGTATAGATAGTCTATTTTTCTATAAAAGAAAACTTATAATCTGGTTTTCCGGTGACAATCATATACCTATGAGTAAAGTACAGTTTGATTCAATTGCAAATTTTCTGAATAATGGTGGTAGATTATTCATTACAGGGAATAATTTTCTAAAAGGAATTAAAGATTCAATACCTTATTATCCAGATGTATTTCATTGTAGATATATAGATACCTTAAATTCAAGCAGGTTAATAGGAGTAGATTATGATCCTGTAGGTCAATCACATAATGATCAGTTGTGGATTTTAAACAAAAGTCAGTATAATGATCGTTTTTCTGTGGATAGTGATCCTGCCTCTCAGATATGCTTTAGGTTTCCCGGGACAGATTACGGTGGTATTATGAGATATATCGGAGATTATCGATTTGTTCTAGCCGATTTTTCAATAATGGATCTGTATCAACCATCGATTGATTATTTGAGTGCCGAAGATTTAATGAAAAGAATAATGAACTTTCTACTAAGTCAAAATGGTCCTCCGTCAGTACCTATCCTGCGCCTGCCCAGTGAGGATACTATATTTGTTAATAGTGTAAATGATAGACTTCTATTTAGCTGGTCACGGGTTATTGATACTGATAGTGATACTGTAAAATATATTATAAGTTTTAAATCTTCGAATAATATATCACATAATACCGTAGTAGCTGATACATTTTATATTTTGACTACATCTAAAATAATTGAACTGTTTAATGCAGATTGGGATACATTAATTTTAAAATGGAGAGTGATAGCAACGGATGATTTCAACGCATCATTTTCATCTGAACAAAATTGTGTGCTTGTGAAGAATGTTAATTTACCACCTACCGCTTTTTCTTTAATTGAGCCTGATGATGGGCAATTGATTTATCTAAATAGTGAGGATACTACACTAACTTTTAGTTGGCAGAAATCATTAGATCCAGAAGGTAAAACGATCGGGTATGAATTTTTTATTACCGATACCTCTTATAGGGATACAATATTTCAAAGCATTCTGGATACAAATTTTATTGAAGTGGATAAAAATTTATTTAATGAATTCTTATTTGTTAATGATAGCTTATTTGTAAAATGGTTTGTTATTTCCACAGAAGGATATAGTATAACAGAAAGCAGCTGTAGAAATGCACTAATTATTGTAAAAAGCACCGAAAATTTGGAGGAGAGAAGTATTCCATTGGAATTCAGGCTATTAGGTAATTATCCAAATCCCTTTAATAGTGTGACCACAATTGTTTTCAGCATTGGTGAAGAACGTTTTTGTAGTCTGGATATTTATAACATCAGAGGGCAAATTGTAAGAAACCTTGTTAGAGAAAAATTATTTCCTGGCGAGTACCGTGTAATATGGGATGGTAGAGATAACAATAATGCTGTTTTGCATTCGGGTATTTATATTTATGTTCTAAGGTCTGGTGGTAGAAAAAAGATTGGACGAATGCTTTTGCTAAAATAATAGAGTTTATTTCTTGTATTGATTAGAAAAAAAAATTCAATTATATTTGGGATTGTTATTTGAGGTTATTATAAAAAGATTATATAAATTGTTCTAAAAGGTCTTGAAATAGATTAAAATTTAAGTTAAATTTATTTGCTATTTATGAATAGAATATTGGATGCAGAGTCGATATAATTGGCTTTGCAAAAGGGGCTTTTTGACAAGTGAGAGACACATAACAAGAGGCTGAGTGTGGGTTTCGCTCGACAATTTTATATACAATGGAGAGTTTGATCCTGGCTCAGGACGAACGCTGGCGGCGTGCCTAACACATG